>DASUPZ010000150.1:0-17887 GCA_036280855.1 Pyrinomonadaceae bacterium
CGAACTAAAAGCCGGCGATCGGATCCGCATCGAAACACCGGGCGGCGGCGGCTGGGGCTCGGCGTAATCCGTTCAAGTTCAGAGTTCAAGCTTTAGCTTGCTGTCAGGGCAGCAGCCTAAAGGCTGAACTCTGAACGCCAGGGCGTCTAGGTTGTTAGTCTTCGGTAAATCCCGGGCAAGCGCTCAGGCAGTGAAAGCACATCATCGATGATGGTGTAACCGATCTCACCATACAAATCGCGCAACTCAGCCTCCGACTCCCGATCGATCGTGATGCAAAACGGCGTAATGCCTTCGTTCTTCGCCTGTCGCAACGCCTCGCGCGTGTCTTCGCGCGCGTAACGCGCGTCGCCGTAATCGTGGTCGTACGGTCGCCCATCCGAAAGCACGATCAGCAGTCGCGTGCGTGCATCCTGCTTCGCAAGCTTTGCGGTCGCGTGACGAATCGCGGCCCCGAGCCGCGTGTTGTTCTGGTAGTTGATCCCACCGATGCGCCGTTTCACTTCGTCGCCGTACTTCTCGTCAAAATCTTTCACGACATAAAACTTCACGTTCCGCCGGCCCTCGGAAGTAAAGCCGTTGATCGCATAAACATCCCCGACAGCCTCGAGCGCTTCGCTCATCAACACGAGGCCTTCTTTTTCGATCTCGATGATGCGGCGTCCCGGGCGTGTGTAGGGCTGAAGCGGATGGCGGCCGATCGTGCGTGCCGTTGACGATGATTGGTCCAGCAGGAACGACACCGCCACGTCACGACGGCGGCGCAGTCGTTTCGTGTAGATTCGTTCGGACTGTTGGCCGTCCGCACGGCGATCGATCACGTAATCGATCACTGCGTTCAAATCAAACTCTTCACCGTCAACTTCGTTCGCCACGCGCGTGAGGTTTTCCGGTTTCATCAACTGAAACTGATGACGTATCGACGAGATCACGCCCTTGTAGCGTTCCTTCGTCTGCTCTACAAAAGCACGATCACCCTGCTTCACTTTCTTCTCGACCACGCGACACCAGCCCAGCCGGTGATCGGTCAACTCGCGGTCCCATTCGTCGTAGTTGTAGGCGACTTCACCTTCGGCGAGAACGTGTTCCGGCGTGTCCGCTTCCGACCAGGCTTCCGCGCCCGTCAACTCGTCCGGATCGCCCTCAGGTGAAGGATCGTTCCACGCATTGAAGAGTTCGCGCGCATCGCGTCGCTGCGGCATGGTCTGACTTTGCCGTTGCTTCATCTGTTCCGTCGCCGCGGAGTCGTCATCCGGTTCGGATTGATCTTCCGGAGTTTCAACCTGCTGCACGGAATCATCCACGGGCATCACGTTTTGAAACAGATCGTAAACGCGAGTAGTCGCCATCAACGTATCCGCTACGGTTGACTGCTCGCGCGTCAGATACTCACTGACGACCGTCTCGATCTCCGAAACTATTTGCCCGTAAGCGATGCGAGCGTCGTCGCGCGCTCCGCCAAGCATCGTGATCTGAAACAGCAGTTCGAAAGGGACGAGCGAGCCTGGCATTTCGTTGATTCGTGGCCGGCTGCGGCTGAGATGTTGGCGGATAAGATCGAGGTCACGATTCAAACCACGATACGTGCGTCGCAGCCGCCGGTCGATACGACCATTCTCGAGCGTTCCAAACACCCGCCGCGCAAGCTGCGTCATAGGAAAAACTTTCAACACCTCCCGGTAACCGATCTCATCCGTGTTTATCCGTGCCTCGTCGTCGCCCTCCGGGCCCACATGAAGCATCTGATCCGCGATCGCGAATGCATCGAGCGCGTCAACGTTCTCTTTGCTGTACCGCGCGGTAATCGCAGCATGCGCCGCCGGCAACATTCCACCGCGGTCGTAAGTTCCAAACTCGATCTGTCCCGCGGCATGCGCGGCCAGCACTTTGTAAAGCCTGAAATCAAGATCATCGTCGCCAAACTCATTCACGAGGGACGGCAGGTGAATCGTTCGTCCGTCGTCGATGCGCGCCTCGTCAGGCACCGCGGCGAGTGGCGCAATCTCGACTTCACGACCGGTAAGCGCCTCGACATACAACCGGAGCAGGTGCTGCACGGTGTCGAGCGCCAGCCCATTACTGCCGCTTAGGAGGGCTTCGTAACTGCCGCGCGTCTCGAGCGAGAAGTAACTCCGCCGCGCGCGCGTATCTGCCCGACCCGCCGTCAGACCACGACGCGCCCACGCTTCAAACTGCTCGATCGAAACACTACGCAACGCTCGCGAACTGGAACGGAAACACGCAAGGGCTGCTTCACCATCGATCGCCGCGATCTCTTTCGTGAGTGCCAGCACGCGCCGTGAAAGCTCAACTGCCGTCGCGCGATTTGTATCTACGTTCAGCAGTCGAACGAATCCCGGACTGCTCCGCACAAAAGCCACCAGGCTCGCGTTACCATGCGAAGCAACAACCCACAGCAGGTCAATCCATTCGTCGAAGATCTCAGGCGCTCGACGCAGTATCTCGCCGCCGGCAACGAGAACGTGCAACGCCGCTCCGCCGCCACGTTCGAGAAATTCGTTTACGCGTGTGAGCAGGCGCGTGGCGTCAGTCGCTGAGAGTTCGGCGAGTGCTTCGGGAGTGATGGACCACGCATCGGCCGCGATACCTCCCGCACGCGACGCGAAAGCACCGGCCAGTCCCAAAGCCGCGGAAGTTAAAGCAGGATCGTTGAAGTTGCGGAGTTCGCGCCACACGTCGCTGCTGACGCTGAGAAATTCCGCGCTGTGCTTTGCAGATCGCCGCGCAATCTCTGTTGCCACTTCCAATATCGAGACGAGAACGTTTGTGTCTTCTATCTCCGCAACTAAAGACGGTATCGAAGCAAGTGTCTCCCGGCCGGCAGCTGTTGACAGGACCATCTGTCGCGAGCACAAGACAAAGACTGTGGCTCGAAGCGGTTGTGGAACGATGCGAAGTGGTTCGACACCTTCTGCGTAGAATGCGATTGCGGATTCGTAGTCGGCCATCGCGAGCCGCCGGCCCATCTCTCCCCACGCGCGCAATTCAGCCGCCTGCAGGATGTTTGCAGCGCCAGGCGCTGCGCGCAGGAATTCGATGCCCGCGCGCAAGGATATCGACGCGATGGCGGCGCTCGTTTCGACCACCGCTGCCGCCTGGTCCAACGGCAGACCGGCGATACTTCGTGTGAGCTCCAGAAACGACTGGCGCTCCGCGGATTGTTGCTCTTCAGACACTTAAATCACTGTGGTGACGATCTCGCGAATACTGCGTTGCAGCTCGCGGTCGTCGGTTATAGGCGAGCACATCGCCACGTCGGCTGCATCAACCGGAGGAATGCCGAGCGCGATGAGTTGTGCGGCGTAAATCAAAAGCCGAGTCGAAACACCTTCTTCCAAACCATGCCCGCGCAGGTTGCGCACCTTCTGCCCGATCAAAACCAGATCCCTCGCCGTGCCTTCATCAACGCCACCTTCGCGCGCAACGATCTCTGCCTCCATTTCGGGTGGCGGATAGTCAAACTCGATCGCAACGAAGCGTTGCCGCGTCGACTGTTTCAAATCTTTCAGGATCGACTGATAACCGGGGTTGTACGACACGACGAGCATGAAATCGGTCGGCGCTTCGACGATCGTTCCGAGTTTCTCGATTGGCAGACGGCGCCGGTGATCGGTCAGCGGGTGAATGATCACGACCGTGTCTTTACGGGCCTCGACAACTTCGTCGAGATAGCAGATCGCACCGTTGCGAACGGCTGAAGTCAGCGGTCCGTCGTGCCAGACGGTTTCTTCACCTTCGAGCAGGAAACGTCCGACGAGGTCCGTTGATGAGAGATCTTCGTGACAGGCAACAGTGATCAACGGGCGTTCCAGACGCCACGCCATGTGTTCTACAAAGCGCGTCTTGCCACAGCCGGTCGGGCCCTTGAGAATGACTGGAAGTTTGGCCGAATGGGCGGCTGCAAACAGTTCTACCTCGCGGGCGACGGGCAAATAATACGGCTCGCTGGCTACACGGTAATCCTGGATTGCACTTTCTGGCATCTTTGGGGCATCTTAACATTCGTAGAGGGAGGCACCAAAACGGCGCGTAAAATCACGTTTAGAGTTCAAGCTTTAGCTTGGTTGCTGGATCAGCAGCCTAAAGGCTGAACTCTGAACGCGGGTTCTGAAGATTAGTTATGAAGATTGCAGTAGCGATGAGCGGCGGCGTGGATTCATCCGCGGCGGCGGCGATTTTGAAGGAGCAGGGACACGAGCTGGTCGGCTTCACGATGCAGCTCTGGGATCAGCGGCGCGGGATCAACGTGGACGAAAACGGCGATCCACTGCCTTCCCGCTGTTGCTCACTGGATGACGTTTACGACGCTCGTCGAGTCGCCGAAGAGCTCGGGTTCCCGTTTTACGTCCTCAACCTCGAGCGCGATTTCGAGCGCGACGTTGTGCAGCCGTTTGTCACCAGTTACCTCAACGGCGAAACTCCCATCCCATGCGTCTCGTGTAACAGTCGTCTGAAGTTTGCTTCACTCGATCGACTCGCGTTGAGTTTGGGATGTGAGAAAGTCGCCACCGGTCATTACGCACGCGTCGAGTTTGACGCCGCCGGTAATCGTTACAAACTGTTGCGCGGAAAGAACGAACAGAAAGACCAGTCGTACTTTCTCTGGGAACTGACGCAGGCACAGTTGTCACGCGCGTTGTTTCCGCTCGGAGAAATGTCGAAGCCGGAGGCGCGCGATGCCGCACGGCAACATGGCTTGATGGGTGTTTCTGAAAAGAAGGAATCGCAGGAGATCTGTTTCGTGCCTGACGGCGACTACGCGGGTTTCATCGATCGTTATCTCGAAGTCGAGAATGAAACGGAGCGTTTGCCCGGTTCGGGAGAAATCGTCGACAGCAATGGCCGCGTTATCGGAAAGCATGAAGGCATTCATCGCTACACCGTCGGACAGCGGCGCGGAATCGGCATCTCTGATGCGAGACCGTTGTACGTGCTTTCAGTTGATCCAAACTTGAATCGCGTGACAGTTGGTTCGTCTGAAGAGTTGTTGAGCAGCGAGTTTACGGCTGCGGGTGTCAACTGGATCGCGTTCGACAACCCGAATGAACCCGTGCGCGCGGATGTTCGCGTTCGTTATCGTCACACGGCCGCTTCGGCAACAATTACTGCCCGCGCGAGCTCCCGCGCGCATATAATCTTTGACGAGCCTCAAAGGGCCATCACGCCCGGGCAAGCCACAGTTTTCTACCGCGGTGATGAGGTTGTTGGCGGTGGTTGGATCGTCAGGAGTTTGTAAACCTTTTCCCGCACCTCTGCGTACTCACTATTGCAAGAAACCCTATTAAATTGAGGATTTAACGATGTCAGGAACAAGAAAAGTCATTTTAATAATTTTTGGGATTGTAGCCGGCTTTGTGGTTGTCGCACTCCTCGGTGTGATCCTGCTCTGGGCAGCACTGCGCAAAAGCGAGCCGGCCATTAGCAGCAACAGCGTGCTCACGCTCCGCGTGGCGGGTACGCTGCCGGACTACAGTCCGGACGATCCTTTTAAGAAATATTTTGGCGGACCAGATCAATCGCTCACGGGCCTCGTGATGCAGTTCAAGAAGGCAAAGGTCGACAACCGAATCAAAGCCGTGCTGCTTGACGTCCACATGTCAGGCATAGGTTGGGGAAAGGCTCAAGAGATTCGCGATGCGATTATCGATTTCCGCACTTCCGGGAAACCCGTCTATGCATTCATCGAATTCGGATTGAACAAGGAGTATTACATCGCAACTGCGTGCGATAAGATCGTCGTTCCACCTCCAGGTCAGTTGTTCATCAACGGACTCGCGGCCGACGTGATGTTCTTCCGCGGCTCGTTGGACAAGCTGGGCATTTATCCGGACATCTACCAGATCGGAAAGTACAAGAGTGTGGGAAACATGTTCACGCAGAAGGAGATGACTGATGCTCATCGCGAGTTCATCGAC
This sequence comes from Pyrinomonadaceae bacterium, assembly GCA_036280855.1. GTDB lineage: Bacteria > Acidobacteriota > Blastocatellia > Pyrinomonadales > Pyrinomonadaceae > PSRF01. The sequence goes on from DASUPZ010000150.1 coordinate 5,937, forward strand.
TTGATGCTGGACGACCTTTTCAATCATTACGTGAACGGGATAGCGCAGGGCCGTCGCAAGAGTCCCGAGGAAGTGCGCGCGTTGATCGACAATGCGCCTTACAACGCCGAACAGGCGAAGAACGCGGGCTTGATCGACGACGCCCTTTATAGGGACCAGCTCGAACAGCAGCTCAAAAAGCTGTTGGGCCAAAAAGAGAATGAGCCACTCGTTGCGGTGCGTAGTGGGGATTACAGGGACGTTTCGCCTGAGTCGCTGGGATTGAACAAGGGCGAGCGGATCGCAGTGATCTATGCCAGTGGCGAGATCGGTTCGGGCAGTTCGCAAAACAGTCCGTCGGGCGATCAGTCGATTGGTTCCGACACTGTTGCGAAGGCGCTCAACGATGCGGCCGGTGACAAGACGATCAAGGCGATCGTGTTGCGCGTTGATAGTCCCGGCGGTTCGGGTCTCGCTTCCGACGTCATCTGGCGCGCGGTGGAAATGGCGAACCAGAAGAAGCCGGTGGTGGTGTCGATGAGCGACGTGGCTGCGTCAGGTGGTTATTACATCTCTGCGAGTGCGGCGAAGATCATCGCTCAGCCTTCGACGATCACGGGATCGATTGGCGTGGTTGCGGGTAAGCCGGTCATGCGCGGATTCTACGACTGGCTCGGCATTTCGAACGAGTACGTGTTGCGTGGAAAGACGGCGGGTATGTTTCGGGCGACTGAAAAGTTTTCTGACGACGAACGCGCGAAGTTTGAAGAGTGGATCAAGACCACTTACTACCGCGACTTTATTCCGAAGGTAGCGAAGGGTCGAAACAAGGATGTGCAGTTCATCGATTCGGTCGGGCAAGGGCGCGTATGGACTGGACAGCAGGCGAAAGATCGCGGGCTGGTTGATGAGTTTGGTGGGCTGGATAAAGCGATCGATGTTGCGAAACAGCTTGCAAACATTCCGGCTGACAAAGGTGTCGAACGCGTGATTCTTCCGTACCCGACGACGTTTCTCCAGGAACTGTTAAGCGGTGGCGGCGAGAACTCAAACACGCAACTCGAGCAGCAGCGTGCGGTTTATGCGGCGTTGCCGGAAGACGCGCGCCGTGCGTTGAAATATATGGCGTTGATGGATCGAATGAAGAATGGCGAGACGATGCTGTTGATGCCCTTCGACATCCAGATCAAGTGAGGACAGTGTGACAGGATTTCAGGATTTTCAGGATTTACATGTAAATCATGTTAATCCTGTAATCCTGTCCAGTCCGACGTAGGGCCTCAGAACCTCAGGGATAATCACGGATCCGTCTTCCTGCTGATAATTCTCCAATACAGCTATCCACGTCCGCCCCACAGCGAGACCTGATCCGTTCAAAGTGTGAACATACTCGGGCTTCGATCCACCACTTCTTCGGAAACGAACCTGCGCGCGGCGTGCCTGAAACGCTTCGCAGTTCGAACAGGAAGAGATCTCGCGAAACGTATTCTGTGACGGCAGCCACACTTCGATGTCGTAAGTCTTCGTAGCTCCAAATCCCAGATCCCCGGTCGAAAGCGTCATGACCCGGTAGTGAAGTCCGAGCTTCTGCAAAATCACTTCCGCGTTTCTTGTCAACGATTCGAGCTCTTCGTAAGAATTCTCCGGTAACGCATACTTCACCAGTTCCACCTTCTCAAACTGGTGTTGCCTGATGATGCCGCGCGTGTCGCGCCCGTAGCTTCCGGCCTCCGAACGAAAACACGCCGTGTACGCGGCCCACCTGATCGGCAGTTGCGAAGCATCGAGGATCTCTTCGCGGTGATAGTTCGTCACCGGAACTTCCGCCGTAGGAATCAGGAACAAATCACGCGGATCGTCCAGCTTGAACAGATCAGTTTCAAACTTCGGCAACTGTGCAGTTCCAAAGAGCGAGTCGCGATTGACGATGAACGGCGGCAGTGTTTCGAGGTACCCGTGCTCGCGTGTGTGAACGTCGAGCATGAAGTTAATCAACGCACGTTCGAGACGTGCACCCGCGCCGTTAAGAATCGCAAAGCGCGCGGCAGCGATCTTCGTCGCGCGTTCGAGATCGAGAATGCCGAGCGCGGTGCCGAGCTCGACGTGGTCCTTCGGCTCAAAAGAAACCTGCGGCGGCGTCCCCCATCGACGCACCTCAACATTCGCGGATTCGTCTTCGCCACGTGGAACACTCTCATGAGGAATGTTTGGGAGTGTCGAGAGCAGCTCGTGCATGCGCGTCTCGGTTTGTGCGCGCAGTCGATCGAGCTCCGCAATGCGATCCTTCAACCCCCCAACTTCAGCACGTCGTTTTTCGGCCTCGTCTTTCTTGCCTTCTTTCATCAAGCCGCCGATTTCACGGCTTGAGGCGTTGCGTTGTGCATTCAGTTGGTCCGATTCCGCAATCGTGCGGCGGCGTTCTTCGTCCGCGCGCGTGAAATCGTCGAGCGCTGTTGTGTCCGCGCGCCGCGCGTGCAGCGCTTCGCGTACTTTATCGATGTTCTCCCGAACGTAGTTGAGATCGAGCATTGGCCTGTTCCGCTGAGATGTGTTAAAGAAAAAGCCACGCTAGCCGAGACTTCGTTGTAGTGTCAAGACTGCGTTTAGAGTTCAGCTTTAGCTTGCCCGCGGAAGAGCAGCCTAAAGGCTGAACTCTGAACATAAAGGAAAGGACCTTAAAATTTGTCTGATCAGAAAATGTTTGCCGGGCGTGTGGGCATCGTGACCGGTGGCACGCGCGGCATTGGCCGGGCTATCACGCTCGAACTCGCAAAGCGCGGTGCTGACGTCGCTTTCAACTACGCCCAGAGCGCCGATGCTGCCGAGAGTTTGAAATCAGAGCTCGAGTCGTTGGGAGTGCGCGCGCTGGCAGTCCAATGCGACGTTGCAAATACTGAAGCCGCCGCGGAGATGGTGAAGCAGGTTAAAGATGCTTTCGGCCGCATCGACTTTCTCATCAACAACGCCGGCATCACGCGCGATAACCTGATCCTGCGCATGAAAGAAGACGATTGGGACCAGGTACTCAACACAAACCTCAAGGGCGCGTGGAATTTCGCGAAGGCCGCGTTGCGTGTGATGCTGCGCCAGGACACGGGCGGTTCGATTCTCAACATCTCGTCGATTAGTGGTGAAGTCGGAATGCCAGGGCAGTCGAATTATTCGGCGTCGAAAGCCGGCATGGTCGGTCTGACAAAATCGCTCGCGAAGGAAGTTGCGAGCCGGAAGGTCACGGTCAACGCACTCGCGCTCGGGATGGTGGCGACTGACATGGCAGGGAAGCTGGATGATGCTTACCAGGAGAAGATTCGCGAGCAGATTCCGCTTGGTAGGTTTGCGGAGCCTGATGAAGTGGCGCGCATCGCGGCGTTCCTGTTGTCAGATGATGCTCGATATATTACCGGGCAGGTGATTCAGGTTGATGGTGGCTTGGCTATTTAAGCCGCAGATGAACGCAGATTTGCGCAAATCCGCGTTTATCCGCGGCTTATTTTATTGCCTTGACGTTGTCGGGTTTGGCGAAGAGAGTGTCTGCCAAAGCCTGGTTGTGCTGCACTGACTCGTAGTTAACTCGCGTGGCCTGCTTTCCCTCGACGTAGTGGTCGACGATCCATGGGACGTTGACGCCGTCAATCAGGGTGAATCTCATCACACGATCTTCTTCAGTCACTTCCACCTGGTCGCCGCTGTCGGGATCTTTTCGAGTGCGTTTGTAAATCACCTTGGCCGGTAAATTGTCCCTCGCGCCAAACTCATACTCGATCCAGTAACCATCCGGATACGTGAGTCGAACCACTTCATTCCGTTTGGCAAGACCAGCTTCACGCCGGCCCACGTAAGTGACTTTTCCGCCTTCTTTTTTCCACCAGCCACGCAGAAGATTCTCGATGCTCGTACGCATCCCCTGCTTGAAGTTCTGCACCTGCTGCGGAGTTTGATCGGAGATTTTCTTTACCGCACCGTCAAACAACCAGCCCGTGTCGCCACTGTTGGTTTGAATGGTCTTGATTCCCGCGCCGATAAACTCGGTGCGCTCGCGATCGGGATACGAGATGTAATCGAGAAACTTCGCGGGGATTTGCGACATGCCATCGCGATACGAGGTGTAAAAACCTTTGCCGATGACTGTATTGATGTTGAGATACTTCGATCCGCCCATCGCCTCGATGGCCTTATCGATGATCTCCTGAGACTTCTGATCAGCAGATGCTTGCGGGGCTTGAGAAAAAAGCAGGGATATAACTAGCAGGAGGATCATTTGAACAGGATTACAGGATTAGCAGGATTTACATGTAAATCTTTGTAAATCCTGCAATCCTGGCAAACTAATTGAATTCGGGCTTCGAGCCGCCGTTGGGTTTCACGACGACCTCACCATTCTCGACGTCGACTTTGAAACTCGACGACGTCTTCCACAAAGCAGTAATCGGAAGCTTCACCTTCTCGTCGATGTGTCGCTTCAGGAAGCGCGCACCGTACGCCGTACTGTAACCGGCCTCAGTCAGCGTGTTGACTGCGGCTTCAGTGATGTCTACCAACTTCCCTTGTCGCTCCATGTGCCGGCGAAGTTTTTCGAGGTACAGCCTCGCAATCGAGCGAACCTCGTCCATCGTCAGCGGCGAGAACACGACAATCTCGTCGATGCGGTTGCGAAACTCCGGCGAGAACCTTTGCTCCGCAGCCTTCATCACTTCGTTCTTCACTCCACGGAAGTCAGCGGCCGTCTTCGTTCCAAAGCCCAGCGGCTTCTCAAACTTCTTGAAGCTGTCCGAACCGAGGTTCGACGTCATGATGATGATCGCGTCAGACAGGTAAACCTTCTTGCCGCGTCCATCCGTGAGCCAACCTTCGTCAAACGCCTGCAGGAAGAGGTTCATCAAGTAGGGCGAAGCCTTCTCGACCTCATCGAGCAGCAACACTGTGTACGGATTCTCGCGCAGTTGCTCAGTCAGGATTCCTCCTCGTTCCGAGCCAACTATGCCGCGAGGCATGCCGATCAATTTCTCGATACTGACTGTACCGTCGCTGTACTCAGACATGTCGATGCGAATCATTTTCTCTTCGTCACCAAACATGAACTCAGCAACAGCCTTGGCGAGCTCAGTTTTGCCAACGCCGGTTGGACCGAGGAAGAGCAGCACTCCGTCGGGTTTGTAGTGCGACTCCTTCAACGGACCTTTATTCAGACGCAGGCGTTGCGCAACTGCCTTGATAGCGGCCTTCTGTCCGATTACGCGCCGGCCAAGCATCGCTTCGGTCATCGCAAAGCGATCGCTCGTATCGCGGAAGATCATGTCGCGCGGAATACGTGACTCCTGCGAGATCACCTCGATGACGTGCTCGGGTGTGACCACCATCTTTTGCGGTTCATTGATTTCGACCTTCACTGCGGCTGTGTCGAGCCAGCCAATGGCTTTGTCAGGCAGGTGAAGATTGCGGATATACTTCGGCGCCATCTCCAACGCTGTATTGATGGCGTCGTCGGAGATCTTGACCGAGTAGTTTTTCTCCAGCCGCGGCCGGAGCCCCAGCAGGATCTCTCTTGTTTCGTTAATCGACGGCTCAACGACTTTCACCATCCGGAAGCGCCGCGCGAGTGCCTCGTCGTCGGCGATGTATTCCTTGTATTCGGAAATCGTCGTCGCTCCGATGATGCGCATCTCGCCACGCGCGAGTGCAGACTTAAACATGTTGGCTGCGTCTGACGACGTACCGAGAGCTGCGCCTGCGCCGATGATCGTGTGAGCTTCGTCGATGAATAGGATCAGGTTGTCGCGTTCTTTAACTTCGTCGATGATCCCTTTGATTCGTTCTTCAAACATGCCGCGCAGCATTGTGCCTGCGACGATGCCGCCCATTTGCAGTTGGACGATATGAGACCCACGAAGTCGCGCCGGAACTTTCTCGGGTTCCAGCTCGATTAAACGCGCGAGTCCCTCAATCACCGCAGTCTTGCCAACACCTGGTTCACCAACCAGCATGGGCGAGTTTGCACGCTCGCGATGGCAGAGGATCTCGATGATCTGCTGGATCTCTTTTTCGCGACCAATGGTAGGTGGAATCTTGTCGGCTCGAGCCAGCCTGTTTAATGAAACTCCGAAGTGTTTCAAATAAGGCGGCAGCTCAAACTTCTTCCGATTCTGTTCCTCTTCCTGTTCGCGTTTTTGTACTTGAGCGCGTACGTTTTCCACTACAGCTTCAGGGCTTGCGCCCATGCCTCTCAAAACATCGACAAAGAGACTGTCGTGATTGCTTAATGCTTCAAAAATGTCTGTTGCTTCAATTGTTTTACGACCCTGCGTTTTTGCACGCTCCATTGCGCGCCTGAACAGGTCGGTCGTATCAGGGCCAATTCGAAATCCCTTTCCGACGTGCTGCTGCCGGCTGCTGCTGAGGCGTTTTTCGATCGCCATCTTGACCACGATCGGATCAAGCGATAACTCGCGCATCGCGGAGTTGAACATATCAGGCTCTTCCACAGTCAATGCCTGAAGGATGTGTTCCACCGATACGAAGTTCTGGTCGCGACGGCGTGATTCGTTCAGCGCGTGTTCAAGGATACGCTGGCCGCTATCACCAAATCTGTCTTTGTATGCACCTAAATCAACCATATCTTATTTTGACCTTCACGATTCTATCGTGTCGATACTCTCAACTTTCAAACAACTCGCCTCAATCCAAGTTGTGGCCACTTGGATGTCCAGAGCATAAGCGCCGTTGCGTTTCAATGCAATAACAATCCAAGCGGACGTTTCCCTGCAATTTTGTTGCCGAAAAGTTTGAGTGCGACGGCCCGGCATCGCTTTGTACGGTTGCGCGCAACGCGCATCACAAAAAAGCGAGGCAGGCCGCCGCACTCCAAACGCGGCGTCTAATTTATTTAGTAATCGTAATCGTCTCCTCCCGGGGCGGGTGGACCGCCTTTCTTTGGTTCAGGTAATTCTGTTACAGCGGCTTCAGTGGTTAGCAACAATCCGGCGATCGATGCAGCGTTTTGCAACGCAGTTCGCACCACCTTCGTGGGATCGACGATTCCCGCCGCGGCAAGATCTTCAAACGCACCGGTGACCGCGTTGTAACCTCTGTTTCCCTTCAACTTTTCCACTTCGCCGACAACCACCGCGCCTTCAATTCCCGCGTTCTCGGCAATGCGCCGGATCGGCTCCTGTAACGCGCGCTGAACTATCTTTACTCCCGTGCGAACGTCCGGATCGTCGGAATTATGGTTGTCGAGGACTCTCGATGCACGCAGAAGTGCGACTCCGCCGCCAACTACGATTCCTTCCTGCGCCGCCGCTTTGGTCGCATTGAGAGCATCTTCGACCCGCATCTTGATCTCTTTCATGGCGGTTTCAGTCGGCGCACCCACTCTGACTACGGCTACACCGCCCGCAAGTTTCGCAAGCCGCTCCTGGAGTTTTTCACGATCGTAGTCAGAGGTTGTCTCCTCAACCTGATGTCGAATCGTTGCCACTCGTCCCTGGACGGCACGGCTGTCGCCGCCGCCTTCGACGATGGTCGTCGTTTCTTTATCGACGATTACTCGTTTGGCAGTTCCGAGATCCTGGAGAGTCACGTTCTCGAGTTTGATTCCGAGATCTTCAGTGATCACTCTTCCACCCGTCAGGATCGCGAGGTCGTCGAGAATCGCTTTCCGCCGATCGCCAAACGCAGGAGCTTTCACCGCGCAAACTTTGATCGTGCCCCGCAATCGATTCACAACGAGCGTTGCGAGAGCATCACCTTCGATGTCTTCAGAGATGATCAGCAACGCGCGTCCGGCGCCTGCGGTCTGTTCCAGCAACGGCAGAAGATCGCGCATCGCGGAAATTTTCTTCTCGTAAAGAAGAATGTACGGCTCCTCGAGAATTGCTTCCATACGGTCCGTGTTGGTGACGAAGTAAGGCGATGCGTAACCACGATCGAATTGCATTCCCTCGACCAGGTCGAGCGTAGTGTCGAGCGTCTTCGACTCTTCAACCGTGACGACGCCGTCTTTGCCGACTTTGTCCATCGCTTCAGAGATCAACTCGCCGATCTTTCGATCGTTGTTGGCTGATACTGTGGCGACGCTCGTCAACTCTTCCTTGCTCTTGATCTTCTTCGACATGCGTTCCAACTCAGCGACCACCTGTTCAGTGGCCATCTGAATTCCACGCTGTAACGCCATCGGATTCGCACCCGCGGCGACGTTCTTTACGCCTTCACGAAAGATTGCCTGCGCAAGAACTGTAGCGGTGGTGGTGCCGTCGCCGGCTTTGTCGTTGGTTTTGACGGCGACCTCGCGGACCATCTGCGCGCCCATGTTTTCATACTTGTTCTTGAGCTCGATCTCTTTGGCCACGGTGACGCCGTCTTTGGTAATCACCGGCGAGCCAAACCTCTTTCCCAGAACCACGTTTCGACCCTTCGGTCCCAGCGTCACGCGCACTGCATTCGCGAGTACATCCACACCTTGAAGCATCGCGTTGCGTGCTTCTTCTCTGAATTTCAATTCTTTTGCCGGCACTCTTGTCTGTCTCCTTGTTAGTTGCGAATCTTACTGCTCTGAGGCTTGCCGGGCCTGGCCGGAAGCGCGTCCAACTTTGACCCGCGCCGGACGCAGCAACCGATCGCCCATGCGAAAACCGCGACTATATTCCTGAATTACCTTTCCGTCCATGTCGCCGTCTGTTTCTTCCGTGTCGACGGCTTCATGCAGCTCCGGATCAAACTCTTCACCTACAGCCGCGACCGCCTCAACGCCCGCACTCGTCAATGCGGATTGAAAACTCGTAGCGATGCTGCGAACACCTTCCAGCAATGCGTCGCGAGACGTGTTTTCAGAAACAGCATCGATGGCGCGGTTGAGATCATCCATCACCGGAAGTAGCGCCGTGATGAAGTTTGCCTTCTCCGCCGCGGCTCTTTCATCAGCCGCACGATTCAGGCGCTGCCTGGTTTCGTCAGTCTCGCGTTGTAGCTGCTGGCGCAACTGATCGAAACGCGACTGGACTTCCTGCACTTGTCTCTCGGCAGCTTTGGTCCGCGCTTCGAGCTCTTCGACGTACGTCGGTTTCAGGTTTGGCTTTTCTGCTTCTTCGTTCACACGCTCGGCGCCTGTGTCGTCCAGATAGACACGCCGCCGATCCGTCACCCTCACTTCATTTTCATTCTCCACCATAACTCCCTCTGCTCTTGTTCAGAGTTCAAGCTTTAGCTTGCTGTTGGAAGAGCAGCCTAAAGGCTGAACTCTGAACTTCGGACTTTACGAGATTTTTATATCTATCTTCTTCGACTTTTGCTCGGTGCGTTTCGGCAGACGGATCTGCAAAACACCATCCTTGTACTCAGCCGCGATCTTCCCTTGTTCGACCGATGCGGGAACAGTGAACGTCCGCAGGAATTTTCCACGCGGCCTTTCAACACGATGTTGCTTTGGTTCGTCGATCGCTCGCGTACCTTTAACGAGCAACCGGTTCTCGTCAACATCGATCTGCAGCGTCTGTCGATCGATCCCGGGCAGGTCCATCGCAATCAAATAACCGGATTCTGTTTCGTAAATATCAGCAGCCGGCGTCCAGTCGGCCCGCTCGAATTCATCCCCGGCTTCAGCATCCGCGCGATTACGTCGTTGCGTCGCGTCTTCAAAAAGCCTGTTCATCCGATCCTGCAACACCATGAGGTCCTGGAGCGGATTCCACTGTTGTGACATGGTTCATTCTCCCAGATGTTCGTTACGCGGTTGCAAACGCCGCGTCAGTCTTAAACTCCATCTTCTCGCCATTCGCCGACACTCGCACTGTTTGTCCCGGCAGGATCTCTCCCTGCAGCAGTTTGACCGCGAGCGGATTCTGAATCAGCGACTGGATCGCGCGCTTCAAAGGCCGCGCGCCATAACTCGGATCGTATCCTTCGCGCATCAGGAGTTCCTTCGCCGAAGGTTCGAGCACGAGGGAAACACTTCGTTCCTTCAACATGCCGATCAATCGCTCGAGCTGCACTTCGATGATCTTGCCGATCTGCTCGCGTGAGAGCTGATGGAAGATCACAACATCGTCGATGCGGTTCAGAAACTCCGGTTTGAAATTCAATCGCAGTTCCTGAAGCACAGCTTCGCGTACCTGTTTCTCGTCGCCCTCAGCCGCCTGAATCTCACGCGAGCCGAGGTTTGAAGTCATGATCAAGACAGTGTTCTTGAAATCGACTGTTCGACCTTTTGAATCCGTCAGTCGTCCATCGTCGAGGATCTGAAGCAACACATTGAAAACATCAGGGTGCGCTTTCTCGATCTCGTCAAAGAGAACCACTGCGTACGGCCGGCGTCTGACAGCTTCCGTGAGCTGTCCGCCTTCGTCATAACCGACGTATCCCGGCGGCGCTCCAATCATCCGCGCGACGGCGTGCTTCTCCATGTACTCCGACATATCCAGACGAACCATCGCACGCTCGTCGTCAAACATAAACTCCGCAAGTGCTCGAGCCGTTTCGGTTTTACCGACGCCCGTTGGTCCAAGAAAGATGAACGAGCCAATCGGACGATGCGGATCCTGCAAACCCGCACGCGCGCGACGCACGGCATTCGCGACCGCCGCGAGGGCTTCTTCCTGGCCGACAACGCGCACTCCAAGACGCTCTTCCATCGTTACGAGTTTTTGCATCTCGCCTTCCAGCATTCTCGTAACCGGAATGCCCGTCCACTTCGCAACGATTTGCGCGACGTCTTCTTCGTCAACTTCCTCTTTCAGCATGACGCCGTCCTGCTGGAATCCGGCGAGCTTGTCCTGTTCCTCTTTGAGTTTGCGCTCGAGTTCGGGAATTCGGCCGTACTGGATCTCAGACGCACGCGCGAGATCGCCGGCGTTACGCGCCTGATCGAGTTGCAGCCGTAGCTGCTCGAGTTCGGCCTTCGCCGTGCGCATGTGTTCGATTGATTCTTTCTCTGACTGCCACTTCGCCTTCATGCCCGAAGACGTTTCCTTCAGATCGGCAATGCGCTGCTCGATCTCCTTCAAACGTGCTTTCGACTTCTCGTCTTCTTCTCGTTGCAGTGCCTGCCGTTCAATCTCTAGCTGGATGATCTCGCGTTCCAACTGATCGATCTCCTGCGGCAGTGAATCGATCTCGATGCGCAGGCGTGAAGCCGCCTCGTCGATGAGATCGATCGCTTTGTCAGGCAGGAAACGATCGGTGATGTAACGATTTGACAGTGTCGCAGCGGCGACGATGGCCGAGTCTTTAATACGAACGCCGTGATGTACTTCGTAACGCTCTTTCAATCCGCGCAGGATGGCGATCGTGTCTTCCACGGTCGGTTCGCCGATGTAAACCTGCTGGAAACGACGTTCGAGTGCCGCGTCTTTCTCGATGTGCTTCTTGTATTCGTTGAGTGTCGTTGCGCCCACACACCTGAGCTCGCCACGAGCGAGGGCCGGCTTCAACATGTTGGAAGCATCGATCGCGCCCTCGGCAGCGCCTGCGCCCACGAGTGTGTGAAGCTCATCGATAAAGAGAATGATCTGGCCTTGCGCGTTTTCGATCTCTTTCAAAACTGCTTTGAGTCGATCCTCAAACTCACCGCGATACTTGGCGCCTGCGAGCATCGAACCGAGATCGAGTCCGACGAGACGTTTGTTTCGCAGCGTTTCAGGCACGTCGCCCGAGACGATGCGTTGGGCCAAACCCTCGACTATTGCAGTTTTGCCGACGCCCGGCTCACCGATCAGTACCGGATTGTTTTTAGTCCTGCGGGAAAGAACCTGGATCGTGCGACGGATCTCGTCGTCACGGCCGATGACGGGATCGAGTTTTCCCTTGCGCGCCTGCTCGGTCAGATCGCGCGCGTATTTCGAAAGCGCCTGGTAGTTCTGTTCTGCGTTCTGGTCGGTAATGCGTGAACCGCCGCGCATCTGCTCGATCACTTTAAGTAGATCGTCTCGCGTGATTCCGTGCTGGCGAAGGATCTTTCCGGCATCGCCGTCTTTCTCGTCGAC
>DASUPZ010000151.1:0-7328 GCA_036280855.1 Pyrinomonadaceae bacterium
ATCGCGACGAGGTTTTTCTGAGTTTGCGCAGTATTCTCACCACGTCCGCTGATGACTTTCCAATTTTTGCGGTACTGTTTGAGACATTTTGGCGCGGCCGAGCAAACAAACTGGTCGAATCAAGATCGCCCTCGCATACCGGAACGATCTCACCGCGTCAAACAGGCAAAGGACTCGCGTTTTTTCTCGAACACTGGGGCAGTTCGTTCAGCGCCGGTGCGCAACCGGTCAAGGTTCCCGGCGCGAGCGATACCGAAGCGACAGCGACCAAAGACTTTAGTGAGTTTAGCAACGAGGAGCTTGAAGAGATCTCGCGTCTCGCGCGGCGTATCGTCAGGCGCCTCGCCCGACGACCCAGCCGGCGCTGGCGACCGGTGCGTCGCGGCCCGCGCGTGAACCTGCGACGTTCGTTGCGTTTGTCATTAAAGACCGGTGGCGAACTAATCGATCTCGCCTACAAAGAGCGCCGTCCGAAGCGCACCAAGTTGATTGTGATCTGCGACGTTTCCGGCTCGATGGACATCTACAGCCGGCTGCTGCTCCAATTCGTTTACGGATTGCAGAACAGTTTCGCGCGAGTTGAGTCGTTTGTGTTTGCGACTTCGTTATCGCGGATCAGCGCGGATTTGAAAACTCGATCTTATGACCGCGCGCTCGATCGTCTTTCCGCGAATGTGCGCGGTTGGTCCGGAGGAACGCAGATCGGCGCGAGTCTTGTCGAATTCAATGCGCAGTGGCTGCGGCGGATTGATAAGCGTACCGTAGTAATTATCCTGAGTGATGGATGGGACACTGGTGAACCCGAACAACTCGCGCACGCACTGGCGAAGATCAAAGAACGTGCAGGCAGGCTGATCTGGTTGAACCCGCTACTCGGTAGCACTGATTATGAGCCGAGCACGCGTGGAATGCAGTGCGCGCTGCCGTTTGTGAACGTGTTTGCGCCCGCGCACGATCTGGCCAGCCTTCGCGCGCTCGAAAAGCATTTAGTTTTATAAGCATGGAAGAACTCTTCGAAGACATCGAGAAGCTCGCGAGCGTCGAGAAGCGCGTTGCCATGGCGACGCTCGTCGCCACACGCGGCACAAGCCCGAAGCGTGAAGGCGCAAAGATGTGGGTCGGAGAAGAAGGCCGCATACTCGGGTCGGTGACGATAGGCGGCTGCGTCGATGCACGCGTGATCGCTGAATCAGAGAAAGCGTTATCCTCATCTCAGCCTCGATTACTCGAGATGAGGCTGGGCGACGAGGATGCGTGGGAGATTGGTTTCTCATGCGCCGGCGAACTGGACGTGTTGATCGAACCGATCGACGTCGCAAAGGGTCAGGTCATCGATCTGTATCGAACGGTGCGCGCTTCGGTGGACCAGGGCAAATGCGCCGTCCTCGTTACGCCGCTGAAAGACACCACGTCGAAACTGCTCGTGCTCGAAGATGGCGAGATCTCCGGAACGTTAGGAACTCCGGATCTCGATCGCGAAGCACAAACCATCGCACTCGACCTTCTACGAAAACGCACTTCGAGCACCGTTGACATCGGTGGAGAGCCTGTTTTCTTTGAAGTTCATGGACCACCGCGCACCTTGATCGTCTTCGGCGCGGGACATGTCTCGATGCCGCTCGTCAGCCTGGCCCACGATCTCGGACTGAGGACCATCCTCGTCGACGGGCGCCCGCGTTTCGCCACCCGCGAGCGATTCCCGGATGCGGACGAGTTGCTGATCGGAATACCGTCGGAGATCGCGCAAACGCTTGCGTACACGAGTTCGACATTCGTTGTGCTGACAGCACATGATTACAAATACGATTTACCGGTATTGAAGATCGTGCTACCTGCAAGACCGGCGTACGTCGGCTTGCTCGGCAGCAAGCGACGCGGACACGCCATCAAGGAGTTTCTGAAAGAAAGCGGGATGGATGAGGGCCTGTTGGACCAGCTTCACGTTCCAACCGGTCTGGATATCGGCGCCGGTACCGCCGCTGAAATCGCATTGAGCATCCTGGCGGAAGCGGTCGCGATCAAATCAGGTCGACCTGCAGCGTTTTTGAAAGACAGAAAGTAGCCGATGCCCGCGTTGTACAGCGACATTCTTCTGGATCACTTCAGGCATCCACGCAATTACGGCGACCTCACAGCGCCCGATATCAGTTACGAAGACTTGAATCCTTTGTGCGGCGATCGAATCAGGATCGAAGTGCGCCTCAATGATTCGATTGTTGAGGAAGCAAGATTCAAAGGTGACGGGTGTGCGATCAGTTTGGCCGCTGCATCACTTCTCACCGAAGTGATCCGCGGCGTCACGATCGATGAACTCTCAAAGTTTTCGGATGATCGTCTCATCGCCGCACTTGAAAGTGACATCAAACCCGCGCGCATCGCCTGCGCTCTCTTACCCCTTGAAGCCCTCCGTGCTGGCTTGAAGGCATACACAGCTCGTTGACCACAGTTGATCAGACGTTTTCGCGTGTGTAACTCGAAATCCGTTGCAGTTAGGAAACAACTTTGTGAAGCGGCGCTGACAACATGAGTCTATCGCTAACAAGGAAATAGGGACGAGCAAGGGCAAAAGGAGGGATTACAAATGCCAAACAGATATGACGATCGAGAATATGACCGGGGCGAGCGCTCCGGACGTAATCGAGATTCTGAGTATGGCAGCTCCAGCAATCGAACGCAGGAGCGCTATCGATGGGGTCGCGAGGACGACGACGACGACAGAGAGAATAGATATGCCGGCGAAAGCAGATGGGGTGGTCAGTACGGACGCTCACGCTCAGGTGGCGAACGCGAATCCGGCAGCTATCGTGGTGGTCAGGACCGAGGCGGCCGCGGGGAATATGATCGTGGTTGGGAAAGCGGTGGCGGCGAACATGATCGCAGCAGGTTCGGCGCGTATACGGGCGGCGGATACATGGGCGGCGGTTCGATAGGCAGTGGCTACACGGGTGGCGGCTACGGCTATACGAGCGGCGGCGGCACCAGCGGCCGGATGGGTGAAACCGGCTATGGTTCACAGAGTGGCGGCTACGGCTCGACCGGTGGTGGCTGGACTGGCAGTAGCGGCGACCGCTATACGGGTGGCGGTGGCGGCGGTTCGCAACGGGGTTTTGGTGAAAGCTCAAACCGTTACTCGCAGCGTTACGACTACCCGAGCGACTCTCCGTCGCGCGGTATGTACGGCAATCAGGGTGAACGCCCCTTCGACTACGACCGGAGCCGATATGGCCGCGGACAGGAAGGCGGCTATGAGTATGACCGCGATCGCTATGGCTCCCAGGGTGGCCAGGGGGGAGAAGAACGCGGCTGGTGGGATCGTGCGTCTGACGCGGTCGCTTCATGGTTTGGTGATGAAGAGGCGGAGCGCAGGCGTCGTATGGACCGGCGTGAAGAGTGGCGCGGTAAAGGTCCGAAAGGTTATCGCCGTTCGGATGAACGCATCCGCGAAGATGTTAGCGACCGGCTCAGCGAGGGTTATCTCGATGCTTCTGACGTCGAGGTCACAGTGTCAAACGCTGAGGTCACACTGACGGGCACCGTGAACAATCGCTGGGACAAGCGACGCGCTGAAGATGTTGCTGAGTCAGTAAACGGCGTGACTCACGTTGAAAATCGTATCCGAGTGAAGCAGCACAGCGGCTCGCAGGCATACGGCGAGATGACTACAACCGGCACAACGTCCAGGACCGGTGTGGGTAGTGACACGAGCACGGCCAGCATGGGTGCGGGTGGCGTCGGTACCCACGGAACGACTGGCACTGGAACTACCGGCACAGAAACCAGCACCGGAACTACCGGCGGCGCTACGTCGTCGAGTTCGGCAGCCGCGGGCGGCACAGGCACCCGTGCGAAAAGCTAGTTAGCTCCACGTAAAATACGCGAAGGCGTTGGCTATGGCTCAGCGCCTTCCGCGTAACATCTAGGCACTTCAAGCTTCCCAACCCCAGGTCCGCGCATCGATCCGTCTACGGTTCCGCTTTGTGTCCGTGCGTCTTTGTGGTTTAGACTGCCGTTAAGTCATTTGACAGGAGCTTTTAATTGATGCGATTAGTTAGTTTGAAGTTAGTTTTAATTCTATTATTCACAACAGTTGTATTCCCGGCGTTGACGCCGGTCCAGGCGCAGAATTCGGCGGCGGACGTCGTGATGGTGCTGCCTTTTGAAAACACTTCGAAGGCCTCGGACGGCGCGCCTCGTGGTGAATACAACTGGGTGGGCGAGAGTTTCGCCGACGCCCTCGCCGAATTGCTCAATAAGCCCGGTATCGTCGTCCGCTCCAGCGACGAACGCGAACTCGCTTACCAGCAGCTCCGCCTTCCGTTGACCGTAATCCCGTCTACCGCAACCGCGATCAAACTCGCGCGCCAGGCAAAAGCGACGCTGCTCGTTCTGGGCAGCTATACGGTTACGCCACCCGCGACCACCGGCACTGCCAAAGCCCCTGCTGATGCTTACGTGCAAGTGACTTCGCGCGTGATCCGAGTCAATGAAGGCCGCACGTTGGGCGAGGTAAAAGATGGCGGTTGGGCCACGCGACAGTTTGACTACGGCGACACGTTGACCGCCCTTCAGGAGATTCACGGCCGGCTCGCTTACCAGATCCTTTATCAACGAGACAAGGCGCTTCCTTATTCGCAAAACCAGATCGTTCAGGAAGCGACGAAGATTCCGCAGAAGGCGTTTGAGGCTTACGTCAAGGCGGTTCAGCTGCCGCTGCGCGACGAACTTCGCGCCAATTACCTGAAGAACGCGCTCCGGTTCTATTCAGACGCACAAGCAGGCGCCGTCTATCCGCAAGCGGCTTTCGAACTCGGTCGAACTTACATGAGCCTCGGCAACTGGAAAGACGCCACCGAACACTTTTCGAAGATACAAAAGAAAGAACCGCACTACGCTGAGGCCGCGTTTTACGCGAGCCTCGGATACACGAAGCTCGGCGATTACGGCCGGGCGTTGGCGACGGTCGTCCCGCTTTCGAGTGATCTACCGCTGATCGGCGTTTACAACAACGCCGGCGCAGTCGCGGTCCAGGCTGCGCGAGAGAATAAAAACGACGCCGAGCGCAAACGTCTGCTGACCCAGGGCACAGACTTTCTTGCTCGTGCGTCAGAGTCAGCACCAACGGACCAGATGGTGAATTTCAACTACGGTTACGCGTTGTTTTTGTCCGGGAAGTACGCGGAAGCGGCCGACCATTTTCGACCTGTGATCACGTCGGATCAGCAGGACGGCCAGGCGTATTTCCTCTTTGCGAAATCCTTGGCGAAACTCGGCAAGACAGAAGCTGCGACGGCGGCTGACGACATGGCCCGCCGCCATCTGCGAACTGCTTATGCAAAGTGGGAAACCGAATGGCAGAAATCGCAGACCACGAGTGGCGTTAACTTGCGCATGCGCGACGTGCTGAACCGTGAAGAATTGTTCAGCATCATTCGCGACACACCGGCTATCACGGGTGGTTCGCCGAGTTCGACGACGCAGGACCTGCTCGTTAAAGCACGTGACCTTTACCAGGCTGGACGCGACGAAGAAGCATTACCGGAACTCCATCGCGTGGTGATGATCGAACCGACGAACGCTGAGGCTTACCTGTTGAGTGGTCGCATCAACCTGCGTCGCAGCGATCAGGAAGCGGCGATTGCGGCGTTGAAGACGGCGATCTTCTGGGACCCGAAGTTGATCGACGCGCATATTCTTTTAGGCAAGATATTTTTTGAACGTGGCGATCGAGGTGAGGCGCGGAAGTATGCATTGAGCGCCATGTCGATCGACCCGAACAATCAGGAAGCGATCGCACTGCAACGGCAGGTAACGATGGGCAACTGAAGACCAGATCCCAATTCGAAAACCAGGCCACGGATAACACGGATAGGAAATCGGATTTAAAATCCGCGTTAATCCGTGGCCGGCTTTATTGGTGGGCAATGTTCTGGCACAGCGTGTGCTCATAGATTCGCGGCACGACACGGACGACACGAAATTGGTGACCGTGGACCCCGCCGCCGACATCCCCTGAGCGCCGCCTGCCGCTGCGCCAGTTACCTTCCGAGCGATCCTTCAGTGCTTCCCCCCGAAACGTGGACCCAGTCAGTGATGACTGGGTTCTCCCGCATTTAAAATCAAATAAAAGCAAAACTCGCCAGCCGCGACCGATTTTGTAAAGCGACGGAATTTGTCACTTTCACAGTGACGGAATCTGTCTTTTTGCCTCAAATGTCGCCGTTCTGACCTCACACATTGAACGATTGATTGATAAAATCTGCGGCGATGCAATTTTTTTCACGGGTGGAGTTGATTGCTGCCTTTGCGAGCGCGCTCCTCCTCATCTTTGCGTTTCCGAATTTCGAGTTTTACTACCTCGCGTGGATCGCGCTCGTTCCGCTCCTCGTCGTTATTGCACGCCGCCCTTCTCCTTTTCGCATGTTCTTTCTTGGGTGGGCTGTAGGAACGGTCTTCTTTTACGGCACCTGTTACTGGCTCACCTACTCGATGATCAACTACGGCGGCCTGCCGCGGGTGCTGGCGTACGGGTTAGTTGTCCCCGCTGCGGCTGTCGTGGGTATCTTTCCGGGATTCTTCGCTGCGCTTGTAGCACTCGTCGTCAGGAGATGGGGCCACATGGCCCTGCTGCTCGCGCCTGTGTTCTGGGTCGCGCTCGAGTGGACTCGTCTCGGCATCACGGGCCAGCTTTGGAATGCGCTCGGTTACTCGCAAGCCTACCACGCCTTTCTGATTCAGACTGCGCAGTGGGGCGGAGTTTACGCCGTCAGTTTTCTGATCGTTGCAATCAACTCGGCGCTCGCCTTGATCGTGATCGAACGAAGTAGATGGACCATCCCTGCGGCAGCGGCTGTCGTTCTACTCGTAGCATTTTTAATTTTGCTTCCTCAACCCAGAATGCTCGACGACGTCCGCCCCTTTCCTGTTCGAGTGATCGCCGTACAACCAAATGTCCCTATGACCGCAGTGAAAACTCCGGCGGAGACAAAGGAGCTGGTCGAACGACACATATCGCTGAGCAAGCGCGCGCTCGCAACCATCACTGACGACACGCACCGACGATTCATCATCTGGCCGGAGTCGCCAATGAACTTCACTTATGCTTCAAGCAAAGTATTTCAGGAGTTCGTTACCGACTTCACGCGAGAGAATCGAACGTCGCTCCTCTTCAACTCACTCGAGCCCGCGCAAGCAGATGGTTCATACAATTCAGCAGTGCTCATAAATGAAGAGGGCCGCCTGATCTCGCAATATGATAAGATTCGCCTGATGCCGTTTGGCGAATATGTCCCGCTCCCTCAATGGTTACCGGGAGCTTCTTTGATAACCGG
>DASUPZ010000152.1:0-7285 GCA_036280855.1 Pyrinomonadaceae bacterium
GAGATCAGCGCGTTCGCGCCTTTGATCGTAAACACGTACAGGAAAGACGTGTCGTTGCGTTTCGTGATCCTGCCGATCTGAAGCGCTGACAACATCGCATCACGTTCGTTCATACCTGTCGCAACGTTACGCGCCACTTGAAGGTTGAACGCGATCGGGAAAGCATGATCGCCACGTTTAAAGCCGGCGTAGTTCAATCGATATGTCATTCGCACCACCTGAAATCCGGGGGCCGTGTAGCTGGCTCCGCCGGGCGTTGTCGTCGCGTTGCCGGTTCCGGCCAGTGGTCCTGAAAGTGCGATACCCAATCCCGGTTGGACCAGCAGAACCAGTCCTTCGTTAGTCGAGGCAAGTTGAATGTGATTCGGGTGGCGATAGAGTTGAATATCGCCGCCGAACTGGCTGCTCCATCGCTCGTTGTAGGTTTGATTCGCAAGCACTCCCTGGTGAAAGAGCGCGGCTGATCTGCCTGCGGTTCCGACTACGTCGCCGGCGCGCGCGAGCGGGCTATTGGGTTGAATCACCGCGACGTTCGGAGTCGAAAGAATGTACTGCCCGGCGCGCAGTTCGAGACTGGAGAGGTAAGCGCCGTTTGGCTTGAAGAAGGCCGTGTATCTTTCGTTGAAGCCGTTGAAGCGGATGTCGTCGTCGAAGAGAAATCGCGAGTTGTCTGCAAAGATGCTTTGAACCCGGCCGCCCTGCAACATGACCGACCTGTTCGGCCTGTACTCAACCCATGCCTCGCTGATCGAGATCGGAGCGCGGGTGGTGATCGACGTGAAGTCCTGGTTGGTTGAGACCGGGTTGTTGAGAGGGCCTGTCGCGAGCTGAGCGTGGAAGCTGAGATTGGGGTGAATGTCTGTGTCGAGGTTGAGCCGCAGACGATATCGAGCGCGGGCGTTTTGCACGTGGTCGAGCGGCGGATCCGGAGGTTCGGTAGCGCGCCGGAACGTGCCGTCAAAACGCAGGCGAAAGTCGCCGCTGACGCGCACGGGACCGATCTTCAGCGTCTGGCTTTCGACTTTTGCGAGTCGCTGTTCGACCGTTTGAGGTTGTTTTGATTGCGGCTCCGCTGGCGCCGGTTCTTTCGCTACGGCGACAGCCGGCGCGGAGGATGGTTGGCTGGAAAGCTTTTCGAGCAGGGTCTGGATTGCTTGTTGCTGCTGCTCGATCGTTTTTTGCAACTGATCCAGCTTGCTGTTTTGACGTTCCAACTCGCTCTCGAGCAGGCGCATGCGTTCGGCGACGCTCGTTTCCGTTGTTGTGGAAGGTTTGACGAGTTCCTGCGCGTGAAGGGGAGTCGAGAACAGTGCGAGCCCCAGGATCAATCGCGGCACGATTGAAAGCGTCATAGTTTCGGTCCTTTTACTGCGGATTGGGTCGGACACGACAGCTTATGACGGTTGCCTTAAATCGACCTTTCTGTGAAGTTACATCGATGTGAACAGCCGCAAAGAGGCACAAAAGCCACAAGGCGAAAAACGGGTGCCGTGCTCAGAATCGCTCGATATAAAGTCATCATTCTGTATGTGCTTTTTGTGCTTCTTTGTGGCTAAAGAAAAGCGTCGTTGACAATAATCTTCAGCGGCGCTTACTATTTTGCTGGTCAGTTGAACGTCTCCACGCTCTTCCTGCACAAGAAAAACGGATGCTTCTTCAAGCAGTAACGACGACAACCGAAACTGTAGGCAGCCCCATAACAGCTTATTGGCCGGTGATGATCTTCTTCGGCGTGGCGGTGATCTTTCCCGTGTTGCCGATCGTTCTCGGAAGATTCCTGCGGCCGATAAAGTACGAAAAGGGCAAGATGCGGCCGTACGAGTGCGGCATCGACCCGACGACTGAAGCACACGAGCGTTTCACAGTGCGCTACTACATCGTCGCGATGTTGTTTCTAATCTTCGACGTGGAAACGATCTTTCTGCTTCCGTGGGCAATCGTCTTCATGGGCGACGACTTTTCCTTCACGAAATTCGCCCTGCTCGAGATGTTTGTGTTTATCGGAATCCTGGTGGTGGGTTATTACTACGCCTGGCGCAAGGGCGCGCTCGAGTGGGCGTGAAATCGGCAATCAAATATGGCTGAACACGAAGAAGGATTTGTCTTGACCACCGTCGATTCGATCATGAACTCGCTTCGACGGAGCGTGGGCGCGAAAACCATCGACCTCGCGGCGCCAGTCGTCAACTGGGCGCGCAAGTCGGCTCTCTGGCCCATGACGTTCGGTCTCGCGTGTTGTGCCATTGAAATGATCGCCACCGGTGCGGGAAGGTTTGACATCGATCGTTTCGGTGCGGGCGTCTTTCGTCCGAGCCCGAGACAGAGCGATCTGATCATCATCGCCGGCACTGTCACTCTAAAGATGGGACCGGTTGTTCGCCGCGTTTACGATCAAATGCCCGAACCAAAGTGGGCGATTGCAATGGGTGCATGCGCCTCGACGGGTGGTCCATTTGATTCCTACTCCACGATGCAGGGCGTCGATCGCTGCATCCCAGTGGACGTTTACATTCCCGGCTGTCCTCCCCGGCCAGAAGCACTTCTATACGGACTAATGCGCCTCCAGGACATCATCATGCGTGAGGCTCCTTCGGCTTATATTTTCGATTCGGACGGATCGGTACATCGCAGACGGCATTTCGAAGACGAGGAAAACGGCGCTTCGCTACCGGACGTGGCGATGATGCCCAGCAAAAGTCTTACTAACTAAATCCGACGAACCTCCCGGCTCGCCTCATTCCTTCGCAAGCCCGGAATGCGGAGAGCTTTCCACCCACCCGTTTTGAATGAAAGGACCCTTCATGTTCAACTCAATCACAACCCCTGAAGTCTCCGAAAAAGTGCCGAACAGTTCTCCCCCATGGGTTTGGGTGGGATTTGTGTTTGCCGGCGCGTTCCTCCTTATCGAAATCCTCTTTGTGGCTTTGGATCTCGACGAGCGGTCAATCGATGCATTTCTGAGACTGATCTTGTTTGCCGGCGGAATCTACTGGCTCGCCTGCGTCTATAAAATTCACAAGATACTTGAGGAACTGACCCGCGGGCGTTATCCCTTCTCGCCGATTGGCGCCGCCTTGCGGCACTTCGTCCCTTTTTACAACATCTACTGGCTCTTCAAATGGCCTCTGGAACTCTCCGACTATGTTTCCCGGAAGGGACGCGTCAAAATGATTTCGGGTGCTGTGATCGGCCTTTTGTTATTATTGTCGATGCTCCTGCGGTTGGTTGATGGAGCAATTGGATTGGCCGTGACTTTTGGCGTGACCATGTACGTCGCAAACAAGCTGAAGGCGCACGTTAAAAGCATGCATGGAGTGACACCCGACCAGCTCCCGCCGTTGCCGGATCCCAGAATCTTTAGCCGGCCGCTGGAAACTGCCACCAGTCCGGCTCAAGCAGTTGTCGAAGATTCGCGAGCCGGATGATAGTTGGAATGGAGGATGGAATTTATGAATGTTTTTCGAAACAGATTACGGATGTTAATGGTGCTGACCCTGGTTCTCGGACTTGTGCCGGCGGCTTTCGCGCAAACAAAGCCCACCGTTAAGAAGCGGACCACGACCAGAAAAGCCGCACCGCTAGTGCCTGTCGGGACTGATATAAAGATACGAATTAACGATACGTTATCGACAAAAGACTCGCGCATCGGCGATCGGTTTACCGCAACGGTGATCGATCCGAGCCGGTTTGACGAAGCCAGGGTCTACGGTCACATCAGCTCGATCAAAAAGTCGGGCAAGATTAAAGGCCGGACCAGCATGAACCTCGCGTTTGACTCGATCGAATTGCGCGACGGGCGCAAGGGTGTCATGCACGGTTACGTGACCAGGGTCTACGGCGACGATGCGGGGAAAGCCGATGAAGAAGGCGGCGTTGAATCCGGAAGCCGGACCAACCAGACGCTCAAGCGCTCAGGTATCGGCGCAACGGTCGGCGCGATTGTCGGTGGTATCGCCGGTGGCGGCAAAGGCGCTGCGATCGGGTTGATCATCGGTGGTGCGGGCGGCGCCGGATCGCTTGCTGTCCAGGGCAGCAAGGAATTGAAGATCGAATCCGGTACCGAGATGCTCGTTCACGTTACGCGCTAGTAAAACTCGAGACGAAACTGAGCCACAGATTGCACGGATGACGCGGATTGATCCGCGACATCTGCGTAATCTGTGGTTAATTTTTGGAAGAAATTCCCTCACACCGGCGTCCAACGAATATGGCGGCTATGGCTGACCAGCTTATTGATGGACGGGTGATCGAAGCCTGCCGGCAGGGTGACCGCGCCGCTTTTCAACTCCTGTTCGAAACCTACAAAGACAAGGTGTTTTCCATCGCCGTCTATTCTTCTGGCGACCGGAGCCTCGCCGAAGACATCACCCAGCAGATCTTTCTGAAGTTGTTTACTGCGATCCAGCAGTTTCGCGGCGATTCGGAGTTTACGACGTGGCTTTACCGGCTCGTGGTCAATGCGTGTCTGGACGAAAGACGCCGGCGCAGGAAATTGCTGCCGTTGGGAGAGACTGTAGCCGTGGGGAAACCGAGTGATAAGAGGCCGCAGGAGAAACAGTATGCTCGACTCGAAGTTGCGGAAGCGGTGCACGCGGCAATCGGCGAACTCAAGCCGAAGTTTCGTTTGCCGATACTGCTGAAATACATCGAGGGGTTGTCATACGAGGAGATTGCAAGTGTGATGGGTTGTTCGAAGGGGACGATAGCTTCACGTCTGAATCGTGGTCACAGTCAACTGGCGAAGCGATTGTCTTACTTGAACAATCCGGCAGCGTGGGGTGAGTGATGTTCAGAGTTCAACCTTTAGGTTGCCGGTTGAAGAGCAAGCTGAAGCTTGAACTCTGAACTACGGAGAGCGATTTAAATGTTTTCGAGACACGTAACAAAAGATATTTCAGCTTATTGTCATGGAGAACTATCCAGTGACGAGTCGAAGCAGTTTGCTGAACACATCATTGCGTGCGCGCGGTGTCGAACGAAATACGAAGAGGTGAAACTCGGCATCAAACTCGCCGAACAACTCCCACAGCTTTCGGCGCCCGATCATCTATGGCGGGATCTTGAATCTTTACTCGAACGGCAAAATCCGTCCGCGCCCGTGCGTTCGCCGTCGTGGTCCTGGGGCGTTCAAGTGGCGGCTGCAGCCGTGGTGATAATGGCTTTGGGTTTTGCAGCCTGGTGGTTTTATCACACGCCGCCAGTTCCTAATCACCAAACAAATTCTACCTGGCGAGTAACTCGACTCGATGGAACGCCGCGAATCGGGAGTGCAGGAGTTTCCAATGACGGCCGCCTCGGCGTTGGGCAGTGGTTGGAAACAGATGCAACTTCACGTGCTCAGATTGCGGTGGGCTCGATCGGCGACGTCGAGATTGATGAAAACACTCGCGTGCGGTTAGTCGCCAACCAGCCCACCGAACACCGGCTCGAGCTTGCGCGTGGAAAAATGAGCGCGCGAATTTGGGCGCCGCCGCGTCTCTTCTTTGTGGATACTCCATCTGCAGTCGCGGCAGATCTTGGTTGTGCGTACACGCTTGAAGTTAACGACGACGGCGGCAGTCTTTTGCGTGTCACGTCAGGATGGGTGGCGTTGCAGTTAAAAGATCGTGAGTCGATAGTGCCTGCGGGCGCTTCGTGCGAAACGCGACCGGGCATTGGACCAGGCACGCCCTACTTTGAAGACGCTCCATCAGTTTTCCGTGAAGCATTGCAGAAAATTGATTTCGACGATGATGCGGGTAGCAGGCGTGCAGCGCTCCTGACGATACTGGCATGGGCGCGCACGCGCGACACGCTGACACTCTGGCATTTGCTGCCGCGTTTCGACGGGGAAGATCGAGTGCGGGTTTATGAAAAGATGGTGGCCCTTGTGCCGCCGCCGCCTCATCTCGATCGTGAAGCCGTGTTACAGCTTGACGAAAAGCAACTCGAGAGTTGGAAGTTCTCCCTCGAATCAATTTGGATTAGCGGTGAAAAAGGTTCGTCGAAAACTGCTGTTGATGCGTATGGGAAAAAGCGACTCAGCCCCAAAATGAAAGAGATGATGCCCAGGTGATCTGAAAAACGGGAGAAAGTGAAATGAGTAAACGAAATATTATCGATCGAAGAGCTTTCCTGCATCGTGCCTCGTCGACTGCGTTGACCTTGCCGCTGATCGGACTCGGCCTCGTCGAGTTATCCGGTTGTGCAAGCGCGAAGAGCGGCACTGCCCTAACTCCGGGTTCGTGGCGAGCCACGCTCTGCTCGGACAAAGAACCAGGCGAGCCGCTGATCGTTACCGGGACGATCTACAGGCCTGACGCCCGAACGCCGGTCGAAGGTCTCAATCTATTTGTTTACCAAACTGACGTGAAGGGTGTTTACACGACGAGCGGAGGCGACAATCGCAACACGCGCTTGCACGGCGCGATGCGATCGAACGCCGAGGGCAAATACGAGTTTCGAACGATCAAGCCGGGTTCGTATCCTGGGAGCAGCAATCCGGCGCATATTCACGCGTACGTCTCCGGGCCGAATTATCCGGAAGACTGGATCGATGAGTATCACTTTGACGACGATCGGTTTATCAGCGACGAGCAGAAGCGGAAGGCAGCGGAGCTTGGTTCGTTCTCGCCGATTCTGAAGCTGACGCGCGACAAGGATGGAATTCTGCGCGGCGTGCGTGATATCAAGCTCAAGCGTTAGCCGCGGATTTTCGCGGATGAACGCGGATTTATCTGTGTTAATCCGCGAAAATCTGTGGCTGTTATTGCTGGAGGTGGTTGGTGTCGTTGAGAGCCAAAACGCGCACGAAGCCATCGTCGCGTAGTTCGAATCTGCTTATCCCGCAGTTAGCGCTCGAGATCCATACCGGCTTGAGCTCTGGTGAGTCGAGTGCGCCCATCAGGTGCAACGCCAGGATGCAGATCGTCCCCGTGTGACTGAACACCGCGATCTTCCCACCACGATGCTCGCCGATAATCTCATCCAGCTTCTGCCACGCCCGATCCAGCATCTGCCGGTAACTCTCACCACCCGTCAACACATGCTCGAAGTCTCGTCTCAGCAACGCCGCGTACTGCTCCGGATGCTGTTGCGCTGCGTCTTCAAACGTCAACCCTTCCATCACGCCAACGCTACGCTCGCGAAAAGCTGAAGTGCCGATGATCGGCAGGCGCGTGATCTTAGAGACTGGCCGCGCAGTGTCCATCGCCCGCGCGAGATCGCTCGAGTAGATCGCCGTCAATGATTCGGATTTCAGGCAGCGTGCGGTTGCTTCTGCTTGTTTATGTCCACGTGCGGAAAG
>DASUPZ010000153.1:0-3749 GCA_036280855.1 Pyrinomonadaceae bacterium
CCAATCGCCGCATATATAAATGGAAGCCGTGGGTTTGAGTAGCCTCACGGTTTGGGAAAGCCACGAGTCGAGCCATTCTTCATACTCGCCGGTGGAGGTCTTCTTAAACTTCCGGTCGTTGAAGTGCTTCGTCAAATTGTACGGAGGATCTGCAAACATCAGATCAACCGATTGATCCGGCAGGTGGCGAAGAACGGTGAAGAGATCCTGGCAGACGAGCTTGTTTCGCACGTCTTCGACAGTCGCAGGCGAGTCAAACCTGGCAAGCGATCCGCGGTATCGCCGGAGTTCCTCGTCTGAGAGAGTCATCGTCCGGTTGGCGGGGGCGCGGATCGTCTCTGTGTTCGGCACGGAGCACACTTTATCGCAGTTGGAAAAAATTTGGTGAGATCATTAGTCCCATGAGGTAAGATTGGCGGCGCTTTGCTATAATCCGTTTTCGCTTTTCTTCTCTTACTCGCTGTAACAGCAGTGCTCTTATGAATTGTTCTCCCCGATGTTTGCGAGGGAGAATGATCATCGAATAGAACTGTAAGAGCCCCCTGGCGTGATGTCAGAAGACACGAAGCAACCTGATTCTGAAGAACCCACAGTGCCGGGCGTTCCAGATACTGGGACGTCCGGCACGCCTCCGGCATCCGTAATTCCGCCCGCAGGAACGCTCGCCGGCGCCGACGCTGAAAAATCGGCGATGGTCGAACAGGCGAAATCCCGCGTGGCCGCGGTCAAAGAATCGCTACAGGATCAGCCCGCAGCCGCAGGCGCGCCAAAGCCTCCCGTCAAGAAGAAAGAAGAAGGACCAAAGCCCACTGACGCGAGCGGTCATCCGCTCGTCACAAAGCTCAAGTCACAATTCGGCGACGCTGTCGGCGAGGCGCTCGAGTTTATCGGACAGCTTTCGGTGACGGTCGATCGCGCGCGCATCGTCGAGATCTGCGACTTCCTGAAACGCGATGCGGAAACGCCTTTCGATTATCTTTCGGACCTGACTTGCGTCCACTATCCCGCTAATCGAGAAGCGCCGTTTGAGATCGTCTACAACCTGTATTCGATTCCGGCGAATGAGCGGGTGCGTTTGAAGGTGAGAACGAGCGACACGATTGGCGTGGAAAGCGTAACGAGCGTTTGGCCGGCTGCAAACTGGCCCGAACGCGAAGTGTTTGATCTGTTTGGCGTGCAGTTTACGAATCATCCGGATCTGCGCCGGCTGCTGCTGCCGCCTGACTGGAAAGGGCATCCGCTGCGAAAAGACTTCCCGCTCGAATTTGTCGAGAATGCCTGGACCAAAGAGCACTTGCCCGTGATGACTGACGTCGAGATGGAGCAGTTGCACCAACGGCGCGCTTACGGTCTGGAGATTCTTTCAGTGCCACAGGAACGATTGATGCGCTCCATATTCATCGGCGGCAAAGAAGTGATGCCGAAAGACAAATGACGCCCAAAGAGATCGCCACCCAGTACGAAGCGAAAGTGTTCGACACGCCTGAAGCGGCGAAGGCGGCGGGGTTTGTGTTGACCGAAACTGCCGCACCGCGCAACGTCTGGAACAAGGCGAGTGCGGCGAGTGCGATAGTGCTCAAATTGGTTGAGAAGAGATTCGGCGGTGAAGTTGAAGACATCGGTTTGGTGATCGAACCGTTTCGCGTCACTGGATGTTATAAACCGAAGTCTTCGGAAGTTCCGGCAGCTTAAGTCAGGTTCAGACGATGTCAGCCACAAAAGAGCACAAAGAAGCACAAAGATTTGCGAACACAGTTGTGCTCCTTTGTGGCTAGAACTCTGAACGGTACGAGATTCACATGCATCAGGTAGAGATCGCGACAACTCAGGAGACGTTGCTCGACAGCCCCGAGATGGTGCTGAACATGGGCCCGCAGCACCCATCGACGCACGGAGTGCTGCGCGTAGTTCTCAGGCTCGACGGCGAAACCGTGATCGATCTCGATTGCGACATCGGTTACCTCCACCGCGGCATGGAGAAGATTGCCGAAAACCGGATGTACACGCAGATCGCGCCCTACTGGGATCGCCTTGACTACATTGCCGCCGTCTCGAACGGTCTCGTTTGGGTGGAAACGGTCGAGCAGATGATGGGGCTCGCCGTACCGCCGCGTGCACATTACCTGCGCACCATTCTTACCGAGTTCAACCGCATCGCGTCACATCTGCTCTGGCTGGCCACGCACGCACTCGATATCGGCGCCGTGACCGTGCTGCTCTGGGCGCTCCGCGAACGCGAAGAGATCCTAAAGATTTTTGAACGACAGTTTGGCGCGCGTCTTACGTGTCACGCATGGCGCGTCGGCGGCATGCCGAACGATGCTTACGACGACTTTGAAAAAGACGTCCGCCAGTTTGTAAACAACTTCCCGAAGCGTCTCGACGAGTACGAGACTGTGCTTTCCGAGAATCGCATCTGGTTAAGCCGGACCGTCGGCATCGGAGTCATTTCCGCCGAAGACGCGATCGCGATCGGCCTGTCAGGACCCGCGCTGCGTGGTTCCGGTGTTCCGTGGGACGTGCGAAAGTCGCGGCCATACGCGGCCTACGCCGACATGGATTTCGATATTCCACTCGGCGAGAACGGCGATACGTATGATCGATATTTAGTGCGGCTCGAAGAGATGCGACAGTCGCGCCGGATCATCGATCAGGCGCTCGACAAACTTCCCGATGGTCCAGTTAACGCAAAGTTGCCGAAGATCGTGAAGCCGCCCGTCGGCGACTACTATCACTCGATCGAGGCTCCGAAAGGCGAGATTGGTTGTTATCTCGTTTCAGACGGCACGGCGCAGCCGTGGCGCGTCAGAGTCCGGCCGCCGTCATTCATCAATCTTCAGGCGCTGAAGCAGATGTGCGTCGGGCATCTTGTTGCTGATGTGGTTGCGATTATCGGTACGCTCGACATCGTTTTAGGAGAGATCGATCGCTGAAACTAGCATGCTTCTTCTATCTCCCGTAGACGTTATTAACGATCTTCTGCTGAGATTAAACCTCAGCCAGGAGCAGATCACATTCTTCGTCTGGCCGCTGATCCAGATCGGATTGGTGGTGACGCTGGTCGCGCTCTGGGTCGCTTACGCCACGTATCTCGAGCGCAAAATCTCAGCGTTTATGCAGGCGCGGCTTGGCCCGATGCGAGTTGGGCCATGGGGACTGCTCCAGCCGATCGCCGACGGTCTCAAGCTGCTGACAAAAGAAGACTTCATTCCCGAGAAGGCCGATCGCTGGATCTTTTTCTTTGCGCCTTACATTGCCGTCGCTTCAGCGTTCATTGTTTTCTCAGTGATACCGTTTGGGCCTGACTGGGCGGTCATCGCCGACGTAAACATCGGACTGTTGCTGGTCCTCGCAGTTTCGAGTGTTGGCGTGCTTGCGTTGATACTCGCGGGCTGGTCGTCAAACTCGAAATACGCACTGCTCGGCGGGCTGCGTTCGAGCGCGCAGATGGTTTCGTACGAAGTGGCGATGGGGTTGTCGCTGATCGGCGCTTTGATGTTTGCGCGCACGCTCTCGCTTTCAGGCATCGTTGCTGCGCAAGGATCGGATTCGATCTGGTACCTGCTTTATCAACCGGCGGGATTTTTGATCTTCCTGATCAGCGGCATCGCCGAAAACAATCGCGCACCGTTTGATCTGCCTGAAGCCGAGTCCGAGCTCGTCGCGGGTTTTCATACCGAATACTCGGGCATGCGCTGGTCGCTTTTCTTTATGGCTGAGTACGCGGCGATGGTCGTCGTTGCCGCCGT
>DASUPZ010000154.1:0-13108 GCA_036280855.1 Pyrinomonadaceae bacterium
AGCCGTAGGTCCAGAAATCGAGTAAAACTACTTTGCCTTTCAGCGCCGCAAGCGACAGCGGTTTGTCCGTGTTCAGCCAGCCCTGGCCGCCTTCGATCTCCGGCGCGCGCACGCGCGGTTGTTCCTGTGCAGACATAGAACTCCCTATTATTAACGTTAGGAACAGAACCAACGGGATTAAAAAATTTGTTGACCTCATCATGTCAATCGTGTGAATCCTGTAATCCTGTTTCAAGAAGTTGGTTGATAATCGGTGCGTTCATTGTATATGTCATCACTCAATTTGTCTGTCACTCCGCGTCGTTGTAACCTTTCGCAATCGTGAACGAACAGGCTTTTATAACTCTCGAGTACCAGCAGTTGCTCGGGTTGATACGACGGCACGCGCAAACCGAACCGGGTCAACGGCGCGTCGAGCAGCTTGCGCCGATCGACGACGTCGCCCGACTCCGTCGCGAACTCTCCGCGCTCGCTGAATCCGTCTTGCTAAGAACTCGTGGCGTGAAATGGTTCTTTAGTGGACTGACAGATCCGGCGGAAGCGATTAGCCGTTTGCGTGTTAAAGGTGCGAGTCTTGATCCGGTAGCGATTCTTCAAGTCGCGCGGCTGTGCGAACAGGCAATGTCGGCCCGTGCCGCTATTCTTGCCGAGCGTGAGAATGCACCTGCGTTGTGGCAGTTGGTTGAGGACCTCCCGCGCGATCTCAACTCGCTCGTAGCACGAGTCACAAACAAAATCCTTCCGAGCGGAGAGCTCGACGATCGCGCGAGCCCGGAGCTGGCGAGTATTCGTCACGAGATCAACGTGCTGCGTTCGCGCATCACGAGATCTCTCGAAAGCCTCATGCGCAGATCGTCAGAAGCGATCCAGGATGAGCTCGTAACGATACGTAACGATCGTTTTGTAATTCCGGTCAAAGCCGATCACCGTGGACGCGTGCAGGGCGTGGCCCACGGCTATTCGTCTTCCGGTGCGACTGCTTTCGTCGAGCCGCTCGAAACGATCGACGCGAACAACGAATTGCAGGGCTTGCACGAAGCCGAGTTGCGAGAGATCGCACGCATTCTTTCAGGGTTGTCGGAAGATCTGCGAGCGCAACTGCCTGCGATTGAGTTCGCCGCTGAAGCCATCGCCGAACTCGATTTCATCAACGCACGCGCCGCTTTTCATCAACAGTTCAACTGCGTGATTCCCGAAATACAAACAGTAGACAGCGCGCTTTCAAGCGGCAGTTTGGAACTCGTCGAGGCACGTCATCCGTTGCTTGAAGAAAACCTGCGAGCGAGTGGCGGCTCGGTTGTGCCGGTTTCGTTTGCTCTCGACGACGAGAAAAACGCGATGGTGATTTCCGGCGCAAATGCCGGCGGCAAGACGGTGGTGTTGAAGACCACGGGCTTGCTGGCGCTGATGGCGCTGTCGGGAATTTCTGTTCCGGCAGAGTCGGCGCGCATTCCGTTCTACGCCTCGATTCTTGCGGACATCGGCGATCACCAATCGCTCGCCGCTAACTTATCGACGTTCACTTCACACGTCGCCAACATCGCACGCATGATCGACGTCTGCGAGGCGCCGGCGCTCGTGTTGCTCGACGAAGTCGGGACGGGAACGGACCCGGAGGAAGGTTCGGCACTCGGCGTTGCCGTTGTCGATCACTTCCGCAGAGTGTGCGGAGCGCACGTTATCGCCACCACTCACTACAGCGGTCTCAAAATGTATGCGGGCAACGAAGAAGGCGTTCTCAATGCCAGCGTCGAGTTTGACGAAAAGACTCTGCGGCCCACTTACCGGTTGCTTGTGGGCATGGCCGGCGCTTCTTCGGGACTGGAGATCGCGCGGCGGTTCGGTGTACCCGACAGGATCGTGCAGAACGCGATGAGGTCGGTTGCAGATTCATCGTTGCAAGCGTCTGAATACCTGCGCCGGATCAAGAGAGAAGCTGAAGAAGCGGAGGCTCTGCGCGTCGCGTTGGAAGAAGAACGCGCGGCGGTGGCGGAGAAGTTTGCCTCACTCGACAAGGAAGCCGCGAAACAGGAACGCGAACGGCAAGCGACGTTTGATCAGACCGTTCAGCGCACCATTGCCGATCTCGAAAAACGCGCGCGCGAGTTAGTTGCGAAAATCGAGGATCGCACGGAACGTGTCAGGGTTGAGCGAGAGGCTCAACGACACGTTGCCGAAATGAAGCGTACAGCGACAAGGGAAGTTCGCATCGTGCGTGAAGGCCACGTGGTCCCGCCGGAGACTGTGGAACGAGAAGCTCCGGTGGACGAAACTCCGGAATACATCACTGCCGCACAACGCGAGATCGTCGTTGGTGATAAAGTCAGGCTTCGTTCGTTTGGTTCGGTCGGGATCGTTGATCAGATCAAAGACGGTGTGGCTGAAGTGCGCGTGAAGTCGTTACGGTTTAGAGAGCGGCTCGATCAGTTGGAACTCGTCGAGCAGTCAAACCCGAAACCACAGCAAGGCAAGCTCGAGAAACTGCAACGATCCGCGAAAGCCGATATTCATCTGGCCGAACAGAACGCGCGTTCAGAGTTGAACGTGATTGGACAAACGACTGACGAAGCCGTTGATGCAGTCGACAAGTTTCTTGATGAAGCCTCGCTTGCGAGTTTGAGCCAGGTGCGAATCGTTCACGGCCACGGCACCGGCGCACTCCGGCGCGCTATCGCCGGTTTACTTAACGGCCATCCACACGTGGCCCGTTTTCTCGCCGCGCCTCCGGATCAAGGTGGTACTGGCGCAACCGTCGTCGAACTGAGACAATGATTTACAGGATTCTCATGATTAACAGGAAAGAAATCTTGTTCATCTTGTAAATCCTGAAATCCTGTCAAGCTATCTTCAGAAATGCGTTACCCCCAGACATTCATCGACGATCTTAAACGACAGGCAGACATCGTCCGGGTCATCCAGGACTACGTGCAGCTCAAGAAGAAAGGCGCGAACTGGATGGCGTGCTGCCCGTTCCACAAAGAGAAAACGCCTTCGTTTTCGGTCAGTCCCGCCAAAGAAATCTTCTACTGTTTCGGCTGTCACAAGGGTGGCTCAGTCTTCAATTTCGTGATGGAGATTGAGCACGTCGCCTTCCCGGAAGCGGTCAAGATCGTCGCCGACAAGGTCGGCATGCCGATGCCCGCGATGGTCGAAGACAGGCGCTTCGAAGCAAAGCGTCGTGAGGCAGATGAAGTCATCGATCTCAACGCGTGGGCCATGGAGTGGTGGCAGCAACAGCTCGAGTCGAGCAAGGAGGGTCGACTGGCGCGCGAGTATCTAAAAGAGCGTGGGATCACTGAAGAAACGCAAAAAACTTTTCGTCTTGGATACGCGCCCGACAGTTGGGACGCACTCTCCTCTTATCTTCGCCAGAAAGGCGCCACGCAGGACCAACTCGATCGGAGCGGTCTCGTTGCAAAAAACGAAGACAACACTCGTTCATGGGATCGTTTCCGTTGCCGGTTAATGATTCCGGTGCTCGACGTTCGCGGCCGGCCCATCGCTTTTGGTGGCCGCACGTTGAAAGGTGACGGTGCGAAATACATCAACTCACCTGAAACAGCAGCGTACGTGAAAGGCCGAAATCTTTTTGGTTTAAATGTCACTCGTGATGAGATCCGGCGTCAGGGTTTTGTGATCCTGGTCGAAGGATTTTTGGATCTGATTGTGCCTTACCAGTTTGGCGTGCGAAACGTTGTTGCGAGTTTAGGAACAGCGTTGACGCCGGAACAGGTAAAGCTATTAAGCAGGTTTGCGCGCAAAGTTGTTGTCAACTATGATGGCGACCGCGCCGGCGTACAAGCGGCGAAGAAATCGATCGAGATTCTTCTCGCCGAGGATCTCGAAGTGAAAGTGCTGGTGCTTCCCGACAATGCGGATCCCGACGAGTTCATCCGGAAATTTGGCGTAAGTGAATATCAGCGACAAAGGGCGCAGGCACAACCACACATACAATTCGTGATCGACAGCGCCTTGCGCGACCGTAATCTTCACCGGCCCGCAGAGAAGGCTGAAGCCGTCGAAGAAGTGCTCCCATACATTCGCGCAGTCAACAGCCGGATTCAGAAGCGCGAGTATTTTGACATGGCCATGGACGCGCTCGGGATTGATCGCGAGAACGTCAATACTTCAACGTGGCGTCGAGAGTTATGGCAGTTAGTTCGCGACAATCGAAAGGTCCAGCCCAACAGCGTGCAGGCATTGAACAGGCGCACCGAGGCGACTGCCGCAGAACAGCGTTTGCTTGGTTTGTTGTTGGCAGACTCAAAGCTGCGACGCGAAGTCATACCGATGTTGCGCGAAGAAGACTATGAAGACCTGGCGACGGCGCCGCTCTTCAAAGCCCTGCTCGAACTCGAGCGCGATGGTGTCGAGATAGATTTTGACAGTCTGACCCGGAAAACTGACGGCGACGAATTTGCAAGGAAAATGATCCCGCTGGTTTTGATGGATTCTTCTCTGCACGCGTCAAACGAACATTACGTGCCCGAAGAATGTGTGGCTACGTTCAGGCTGATGAAAGTCGAACAGCGGATCGAAGAGTTGAGAAGAGAGCTGGTCATCGCTGAACGAGAGCAAGACAGCGAAAAGGTTTCCAAACTCGCATCCGAACAGATTCAATTGTCGGCCCTCCGGCAATCGATGTTTGCAGCGTCAAGGGGGATTTCTTAAACGAACGGGTGACTAACGTGAGTAGTATAGAAGACAAGGATCGCGACGACGTGATGGAGCGTCTGCTCGAACTGGGCGGCGACAAGAAATATCTCACGTTTGACGATCTCAATCGCGAATTACCCGACAATGTGGTGTCTCCTGACGACATCGAGGACGTTCTCCAGAAACTCGAAGGCTCGAATATTCCCGTCGCCGATTCCGACGAACGTCTTCTTGAACAAGCCGCCGCAACTGTAACTGACGACGACGAAGAAGCGCTCGACGAAGACATCGAGCTCGATCTTTCCGCGGGCGCGCTCGAGAAGACCAACGATCCGGTCCGGCTCTATCTTCGTGAGATGGGAGTAGTGCCGCTGCTTACGCGCGAGGGCGAGGTCGCGATTGCTAAACGCATCGAGCGCGGTCAACTGAAGACCCAGAAGGCGATTGCGCGTTCGCCGATTGCGGTTCGCGAAGTGTTGAAGATTGGCGAAGATCTCGAGGCGGGCAGGATCAACATTCGCGACACCGTCACTTTCTCCGAACAGGCAGAGTTAACAGGCGACGAAGACAAGGCAGAAGAATATCGAACCTGGACCATCGAGGGAATTCAAAACATCGACAAGCATTGCCGGGTTGGACTGAAGGAACTCGAAAAGCTTCGCGCCGAACAAAAACTGACGCACGGAAAGAAAAGCAAAAAACTGACGAAGCTCAAAAGGCGAGTGGCACGCATTCGTCTCGAGATCGCGCAGGAAATCGGCCGTCTGAATCTTACCGAACGCGCGCGCCAGCGTTTGATCAATTCCATCCGCGCAGTGCAAAAATCGGTGCGCGAAGCCGAGCGTGAGATCGACGCGGCCACCGAAAAATTAAAGAAACGAGCCAAACCTGAAGAGCAACGCGAGTTAAAACGTCGCATCATCGCTGCTCGCAAGCGGCTGCTTGAGATCGAGGAGGAAAACTTTGTAAGTCCGATCGAGATCAAGCGATCGTTGCAGGCGATCGTTACTGGAGAACAAAAAACCGGACAAGCAAAACGTGAACTGGTCGAAGCAAACCTCCGGCTCGTGGTTTCGATCGCAAAAAAATATACAAATCGCGGCTTGCAGTTCCTTGATCTGATCCAGGAAGGCAACATCGGTTTGATGAAGGCGGTTGATAAATTCGAATGGCGTCGTGGTTACAAATTTTCAACCTACGCGACGTGGTGGATACGCCAGGCGATAACTCGCGCCATCGCCGATCAGGCGCGCACGATTCGTATTCCGGTCCACATGATCGAAACGATCAACAAGTTGATTCGAACTTCGAGATCGCTGGTCCAGGAGTTGGGTCGCGAACCGACGAGTGAAGAGATCGCGCGCAAGATGGACATTCCGGTATCGAAGGTGCGGAAGGTTCTGAAGATTGCCCAGGAGCCGATCTCGCTCGAAACGCCGATTGGAGAAGAAGAGGATTCACACCTTGGCGACTTCATCGAAGACAAGTCGATCCTGAATCCCGCGGATGCAGTTGTTGCCTCGAACCTGCGCGAGATTACGGATGAGGTCCTCGCGACGCTCACGCCGCGCGAAGAGAAAGTGATCAAGATGAGGTTCGGACTCGGCACCACCGGATCTGAACACACCCTCGAAGAGGTGGGACAACATTTTGCGGTAACGCGAGAACGCATCCGACAGATCGAAGCCAAAGCTCTGCGCAAACTGCGCCACCCATCACGCTCCCGAAAACTCAAAGCGTTCCTCGACGGCGCGCCGCGATAATCGCGGCCAATCCGCGCCGATCCGTGTTCTGGTGTTACTTAAACGACAGGAATGCGGTGCTCTTCACCGTCTCGTCAAACTCGTAGTGGTAGGTGTAGCCGGGAAATTCAATCACGCGAATAAACTGGACTCTCACTTCGATGCGGTTGTCACGTTGAGTAGGTGTGATGATCGCATTCGTGGGCACACTGTATTCAGGCGCACTCTTCACAAGCTGTTCGCCAGCCCAGGAAGGCTTATAACCCTGCGCGGCGGCCACGTCAGCGTAGTGCTGCATCAGGTCTTTGTACGCGTTTGCCTGAAACGCAACCGGCACGTAGAGATATCCCGCATACGCAGACGCCGCGAGAATCGCCATCACGATCACGAATTTGAGGTTTGCACTGCCTCGCTCACCCGACCTTTGCTTTGTCATTTAGTGGAAACTCTCTTTCTGTCTCTCGATGCCTGCAATCCAGCTCTGAGCGAAAGACGTAAGGATTTCGCACTGATAAGCCGGCCCTCGACGATCCGGGGCCGGCCTATCCCTTCGAGCAACACCCAGTTGATCTGCCCCGCCACACTTTTCTTGTCGTGCTTCAGGGCGCGAATGATCTGGTTGATATCGAGATTGTCAGCGCGCGGTAGTGGCCCACAAAGACTCACCGCATCGCGCAGTTGTTTTAGTTCCCCGGCATCGATAAGCCCGAGGTCCCGCGAAAGTTCTCCGGCAACTAACATTCCATAACCAACAGCTTCGCCATGACGAAACCACCTGTAGTTTGTGATTGTTTCCAACGCATGCGCCGTCGTGTGCCCAAAGTTCAAAATCCGCCGCGACTTCGTATCCGCCCGGCTGGTTGACTCACGTTCGTCATTCGCCACGATTGAAGCTTTGAAACCGCACTGTGCTGCAATCAGGTTTTCGAATTCTGAAGTGAGCAGAAGCTCACGGCTGTTGTTTTTGAGACAATTCACGGTCATCTCAAATAGCGCCTGATCGGCAACGAGGGATTGCTTGACCATCTCACAGAACCCCGAAACCAACTCTCGTGGAGGCAGTGAGGTCAAGGTTTCCGTGTCGATGCACACCGAAGCAGGCTGATGGAAAGCGCCGACCAGGTTTTTTCCGACCGGAAGATTGATTCCGGTCTTCCCGCCGACCGAGGAATCGATCTGCGACAGCAGCGTGGTCGGAACCTGAATCAGGGGCACGCCGCGGAGGTAAATCGCGGCCGCAAAGCCCGCGAGATCTCCCACCACGCCGCCTCCCAACGCTACGACCAGATCGTTTCTTTCAAACCGGTTTTCACTAAGAAAAGCGACGGCTTTCTCCAGGCTTGGAAACGATTTATAACGTTCCCCTTCGGGCATCAGCCATTCCAAAGGCTTGAAACCCGCAGCCTTGAGAGAGCGCACGACCTCGCGCCCGTACAAGTCAAAGACCCGTTTGTTGGAGATGATTCCGGCCCGACGCGGAGCTTTGAAGGGAATTAACTCGCCAAGCTTTCGCCTGACGCCACGGCCTATATTGATTTCACTTCTGCGAGCTTCCTGATTTAGTGAAATTTCCAGCCGCTGCATGTGGATGAGATCGCCTTTGAGGCCGCAAAAAGGCACAAACTGCGCAAATCAATGAAGATAGTACCAAAGACCGCCTCACTTGTGCTTGATGTGCTTTTTGTGGCGAGCCGGACAAAGCGAATGGGCGCGACATACGTGGGAGTGCGTCGCGCCCATCCATATTCGTGGTTACTGTCCTCACCCCAGCAACCACTTGAGACGGAGGATCCACCAACCGTCTCTCTTGCCCCGCAATATACACCGCAACGCCCGTGCCGTGCAAGAGGGTTTTTCGCCTCGAAAGAGAGAGCTTGATTTTGCTGGGAAACGCTCGATTCGACGCCCAAACCGGGGCTTTTGACCTTCGAGCGAGAGGTCGAGCCGTGTAGATTTTTCAGGGTCAGGCGTGTAGAAATTTCACGAGGAGACTGTGCCGGCGCCGATCTCCCGCTCGATGGCCTGGGCGATTTTCTGAGCGTAGCCTTCGATTTTGTATTGATTCTCACCTTCGATCATCACTCGCGCCAGTTTCTCCGTTCCCGAGTAGCGGAGCAGCAGGCGACCCTTCTGCGAGAGTAGTTCCTCCACTTCATCCACCTCGGCCTTCACAGACGCCAGTTCGCCAAAAGGAACCTTCTCGCGGACCCGCACATTCACAAGGACCTGCGGGTAGCGCACGAACCCTTCGGTCATTTGGGAAAGTGTTTTCCCCGACTCGCGCATTGCTCGCAGCAGGCAGAGGGCAGTGATCATTCCATCGCCGGCGAGGCTCAGCTCCGGCAGGATGATGTGGCCTGACTGTTCACCACCGAGACTGGCGTTGAGTCGCAGCAATTCCTCGAGCACAAACTTGTCGCCGACGTCGGCGCGGACGAGTCGAATACCCGCAGACTTCAGCGCGATCTCGAGTCCGATATTGCTCATCACCGTGGCCACCACGATGTCGTCTTTCAATCGCCCGTGCGTCTGAAGATACGTGGCGAGTGCCCACAACGTGGCGTCGCCATCGACATAGTTTCCCTGCGCGTCGACAAACAACGCGCGATCGGCATCGCCGTCGAAAGCCACTCCGAGATCCGCACGCTCCTTAACCACTCTCTCGCGCAACGAATCGATGTGAAGCGATCCGCAATCGCGATTGATGTTTCGACCGTCAGGGCTCGCGTTAATCGCGATCACTTTCGCGCCGAGCCGCGTCAAGAGAGCGGGCGCGAGCAGGCAACTCGCGCCGTTTGCACAATCGACGACGACCGTGAGTTCCTGCAATGCCAAACCTGCTCCGACTTTGTTGGCAAGAAAATTTAGATAATCCTGTCGCAGTATCTCTTCGAGCTGGGGTGAAACGGGTTTGCGAGTTTTAGCTGCGGGTGGTTGAACGTTAGCGAAGACGTCGGACTCAATAAGACGCTCGACTGAGTCGTCCATCTTTCGTCCCGTGGGCGCAAAGATCTTGATCCCATTGTCCTGATAAGGATTGTGCGAAGCGCTGATGACCACACCTGCGGCAGCTTGAAGCGCGCGTGTCAGGTAAGCGACACCGGGCGTTGTGATCACGCCTGCTGAAAGACACTTCGCTCCGGCCGCACTCGCGCCGTCGATAAGTGCGCGTTCGATCGACTCGCCTGATTCGCGCGTGTCGCGTCCGATGACGATCTCCGTCACGTCGCTGTTTTTTGCCAGGTGCGACGCTAAAGAAAAACCGATTGCGCGCACGGTTGCTTCGTCGAGTGGAAACTGGCCTGCTTCCCCTCGAATTCCGTCAGTCCCAAAAAGAGGTTTCATGTAGTGATTGTTTGGATCTGTAGAGATCTGCGGCCTATTTCAGCGGTATAAATTTCGAAACGTGGACAGCTTTGAGAATAATCTTTCCCTTCAACGCCTCGGGTAACTGGAGCTGCGGTTTGAGCCCTGCCTCGTCCACCATGACCTTCAACTCGTTCGCCTTCAGCGTGTCGAGAAGACTGGCAGTGCCCAGTAAAGTAACAGCAGTTGTCGCAGGTTGAACTTTGACTCCGTTTGGCGTCTCGACCACCACGCCCGAGAAAGTCTTTTCGGTTCGCACTTCACCAATCTGCACCTCAACGTTGATCAACGGCTCCAGAAGATCGACTTTCGGATCGGGCACATCGATCGCGACGTTTTTGGCGGGGAAAGTCTCCTTATGACCGGCAAGCCAGATGCTTTCGGTCATCACCTTCTGAAGCGAGTTTACACGACTCGCAGGCCCGCGCACGGTGACGCTGCCTTTGCTGGGATGAACTCCATAAACCTCGAACCCATTTTCCGGTTTGCCTTCGAGCTTTGCTTCTACCGGAACTTGTCGTTCCACAATCGGCTCGAGACGAATCGGGATCGCACTCGGTTGGAAGCCATCGACTTTAATGCCCTGCGGCAGCGGGATCTGCGCCTTGTCGGCGAGTCGCAACACTCTTTCGCCGGTGCGCTGGTCGCTGAGATCGACAGTTGCAACAAGATCGAGCGACGTCAGATTATCGAGCTTGTTTCGACTTCCGGTAAGCATCACGTCCACGGTTCGAGGTGGATCGTTACTGATTTCGAGCGATTGCGGTCTGATGAAATTGAGCTGGACGTTGACGTGCGCCGTGACGGGTTCGTTTTGTCCGGTCACGAGCAGCCAGAGCACGATAGCTATTGCGAGCGACAGGAGTTTGAGGCTCCAGTCTTCGAGAAAGATCCTGCGGAGCCACTTCTCGACGCGACTGGGCGGCGCGGCCGGCGCGCTGGTAATGACCTCATCTTCTACGTCCTGAAACGGCATGCTGCTTTGTATAGGTCGAATAGGTCCTATAGGACCTATTTAGATCGGAGCGATTTCCTCAGCGTCGGCTTCGGATTCTGCGTGTTTCTCTTTCTCTTTCCGCTGCGGCTTTTCGAGCGCTTCGAGGATCACCTCGCGAAGCTTCGTGGCATCGAGCCCGCGCCGGATGTCGCCTCTTTTCACAAACGAAATCAACCCTGTTTCTTCAGAAACTACTACCGCGACTGCGTCAGTATCTTCAGTGACGCCGATCGCCGCACGATGCCGGGTTCCCAGGTCCCTTGAAAGACGTGGATTGAGCGTCAAAGGAAGGAAGCATGAAGCAGCGGCAATACGATGACGGCGCACCACCACAGCGCCGTCGTGAAGTGGGCTCGCCGTGTTGAAAATACTGACGAGCAGGTCGTAACTGAGCTCGGCATCGAGCTGCACACCGCCGTCAGTCACATTCTTCAGACCGACGTTGCGCTCGATCACGATCAGTGCGCCGGTCTTGGTTGAGGCGAGTGTGGTAGCTGCAAGGACGATTTCATCGTAAATACCCTCGCCGAATTGTCCGCGATGCCGCGAAAAAGGCATGCGAAAACGATTTCCGAAGGAGATCAACGCCTGGCGGATTTCCGACTGGAAGAGAACGATGATTGCAATACCGATGTAGAGCAGCCCGTTGCTGAGTACAAACTCAACTGTAGCGAGATCTTGTTTGACGGAAAGCCAGTAGAGAAAAACGAGGGCGGCGATTCCTGCGGCCATCGGAGCGGCGCGAGTGCCCCGCAGGAGTTTCAAGACTGCATACACGAGCAAGAAGACGAAGACGATATCCGCGACGTTGCGCGGCTCGATCATCCGTCTCAGATACTCGGCGTATGGCAGTAGGGATAACATTTCAAATGTTCGAAACTCTGAGCACGCAGTTCTCGGCGTAGCAACAGCAACTTGTTCTCTCCGGGGAAATTCAATACCAAACTCCGTTCGGATTATCGCGAAAAAGAACGGCGCTGGCAATGAGGGTTTATCCGAGGTATCCAGGTCGTATAGGTCCTATAGGACTTATAGGACCTATTACTTCCGAGCAGGCTTCGCGCGTTTCTTGCGCTTGAATTTGCCGCTTTGCAGGAAACCGACCAGCTCGCCCGTCTTTCCGACCACCGCAACCGACCCGATCCCGTTACGCTTCATCAACTCCTGCGCGTAATCAAGCGTCGCGTTCGGCTCGACAAAAAACCTCGGCGCAATCGGCCGCATCACGTCGCTTGCGCGCGTGAGGTGCCAACGTTCGCGTGGTAACGACTTGAGATCTTCGAGGGAGAGCATCCCGTGAAGTCGCTGGTTCTGTGCGACTGGAAAAGCCACCTGGCGGTGCAACGGCAATACCGAGTCAATTAAATGACTGATTAGCAGATCGGGTTCGATTGAGAATGGCGCCGACATCGCTTCGCTGACGATGTTGCGCACGCGTCCCTGAACGGCCTTCACGACGCTGTACGCCGCATCGAAGAGAAAAATACCAACCAGCACCGACCAGAAGCCCATGAAATAAGAGCGGAAAGTCGGGGCGATGGCCATGTAAACGCCGAAAATTATCAACACCGCGGAGATCAACATGCCGCAGATGCCGGCCATGCGTGTGGCTTCTTTGATGTCTCCGGTGCGTCGCCACAAGATCGCGCGCAGCACGCGGCCGCCATCCAACGGATAACCCGGAAAGAGGTTGAACACCGCAAGCAGCAGATTGCCCGCGCACAGCAGCAGCAACACACCGCCGACGGTCGGGTAGCCTGCCATCATCGCCGGCAGCATCAGCACAAAGCTGATCGCGGCAAACAGAAAACTCGCTGCCGGGCCGGCGACTGCAATTCTAAACTCCGCACGCGGGCTTTCCGGTTGGTTACGAAGACGCGCCAGGCCGCCGAACGGGTGCAGCACGATCTCCTCGATCTCGATTCCTTCCGCCCGGCCCATTAACGCGTGCGAGAGTTCATGGCCCAACACGGAAAGAAACAGACCAAGCGTAGTGATAACAGCAAGGGCCCATGCGGCCGCAACGCTGACGGGCAGCAGTTGCACCTGGCCCACGTACATTCCGCCACGCGCCAGGTTCGCCGCGATCAGCCACACACTCAGCAGGAAAACTACAAACCAGCGATAGTCGAAGCGCACGGGAATTCCAAAGATGTGCGCAACCGTGATCTGTCGTTTGTAGAATTCCTTGAAGTTCATTGAGAGGATTTAAGGATTCTCATGACTCGAAAGCTGTAGCTTCAGCGTCGGTAAATGTCTGCGGGTACGTGCGCGCGATACGCCGGAGCAGGAGCGGCTCATCGTAGAGTTGCGACAGCCCACGCACGATCGCGAATCGCGGATCGTC
>DASUPZ010000155.1:0-4840 GCA_036280855.1 Pyrinomonadaceae bacterium
GCTTCGTGTCCGCAGACGTCAGCACGCGATAACTCTCGAGCGGGCGAAGGTGCCCGTCGATTCTGACCTGCGGCGGCGAGCCGGTAGTAATGTGAAGATCCGAACCGCCGAGTTCGGAAAGCTTCCTCAGCAGTTCGGAGAGTGAGATTTGGGGAACGGTTTCGTTCAGTCGCATCTAGGTCGTGTCTCCTGGTCGGGGATTCGAACTACTGTTCGCGGTTGCGCAACGACTCGATGAAGCGCTCGGCTTCAACTGTCATCCGCTCCGCAAATTCAACCGGTGCATCGGTGGTAAGCGCGTAAACCCGGCCACCAGCTTCCGTGAAGTAGAACGTCCACGCCTTCTCCGGTGTGAGCGCGTCTTTCGGCGTTCGCGCGGTAACGATAAACATGCGATGGCCATTCACCTCGCGAACGAAGTCGTTGACGACCCAGCCATTCGACGCAGCCATCTTGTCGATCACGATGCGGCGCAGTTCTGAAACCGCCACTCCGCCCAGCATCTTCTTCTCTTCGCGGGAAGTCAGAAACGCCGGGTTTGGACGTGCCAACGCAACGACGGCCAGGTTCATTTGTCCCGGCGCCTTCGGAGCCGTTGGTCTAAATGCAGGATGTGCGGAATTTACAACTCGCGGACGCGTCTCACCGTTTGAAACGGCAGGCGCCGCGGCCGCGGCAGGTGCATTCGCAGCAACCATTGCCGGCGGGGGAACTGTTTCTGTTACAGCCGAGTTCTCCGGCAGCGAAGGCGCTGTTGGACCAGATACGCTTGAAAGGTCGCCGAGAGTAATGTTCTGTGGCAACCCGAGCATCTTTTGCCGATGGGCCAACGCGGCGGCTGCGCGTTTCTGTCGCAGGCGCGCGCGATAACGTCTCCACCATGCCTTTGAGCGCTGGCGATATTGGCGCTTCTGTCCGATCTGTACACTTTGCCTGACGCCGTGTGCTGAGTTTGTGAAGGGCAACATGATCCCCACGGACAGCACCAGGATCAGCGATAACGCAATTGTTCTTAGCATCGTCATTCTCCTCTTTTAGGCGACCGTTTCACGGACAACTTCTTCAGGGGTGGTCACGCCCGCGCGAATCTTGTGAAGACCCGATTCACGCAACGTGATCATTCCGTCTTCGACCGCCTTCTTCCTTAGTTCAAGTGCGGAAGCTCCGATCAGGATCAACTCGCGGATCTCGTCGGTTATTTCCATCACTTCGTAAAGTCCGATTCGCCCCTTGTAGCCGGTGTCATTGCACGTCGAACAT
This sequence comes from Pyrinomonadaceae bacterium, assembly GCA_036280855.1. Classification (GTDB taxonomy): domain Bacteria; phylum Acidobacteriota; class Blastocatellia; order Pyrinomonadales; family Pyrinomonadaceae; genus PSRF01. The sequence goes on from DASUPZ010000155.1 coordinate 1,261, forward strand.
CCCTTGCCTTTGTAGGTCTTGATCGTCTTCGCTTCCTCTGCTGAGAAACCCACTTCGATCAATGCTTCGGGCGGAGTTTGATGTTCGTGTTTGCAATCCTTGCAGATGCGACGAATCAGTCGTTGTGCCTGGATGAGGTTCACGCTGGTGGCGACAAGGAAGGGTTCGATGCCCATGTTCATCAGGCGGGAAATAGTTGAGGGAGCATCGTTGGTGTGAAGGGTAGAGAGAACGAGATGGCCGGTGAGCGCGGCTTTGATGGCGATTTCAGCCGTTTCAAAGTCGCGAATCTCACCGACAAGAACGATATTTGGATCCTGGCGCAGGAAGGACCTGAGAGCGGCGGCAAAGTTCAAGCCGATCTGCTCCTTCATCTGCACCTGATTGATGCCGGGCAAATTAAACTCAACCGGATCTTCGGCGGTCATGATGTTTGTCTCCACCTTATTCAGCGACTGTAGCGCCGAATAGAGGGTGTTTGTCTTACCGCTTCCAGTTGGTCCAGTTACCAGCACCATCCCGTAAGGCTTGGAAATATTTCTTGTGAACTTGAGCAACGACTCGGGTTCGAAACCGAGCTTTGTCATGTCGAGCATGAGGTTCTGTTTGTCCAGCAAGCGGAGCACCACTTTTTCGCCAAACAGAGTCGGTAGCGTGGAAACACGAAAGTCGAGCTCGCGCCTGCGTGAGTCGACTTTTACTTTGATCTTGATGCGGCCGTCCTGAGGCAGACGTTTTTCGGAGATGTCGAGTTTCGACATGATCTTGATGCGTGAGATGAGTGCATCGCGAAGCTTCAAAGGCGGGTGCATCACGTCGTAGAGCACGCCGTCGATACGAAACCTGATGCGCAACTCTTTCTCGTAAGGTTCGACGTGAATGTCAGAAGCACCGCGGCGGAGGGAATCGACGAGTAATACATTGACGAGACGCACGACGGGTGCGTCTTCGCTCATCTTTGAGAGCGTTGAGAGATCGATCTCCTCGTTGTCTTCAACTACTTCAACATCTTCTGTCTGGCCCTCGTCGAAGTCGATGCTGTCCAACGAAACGAGATCTGCATGCGTGATCGCGCCTGAACCGTTTGAGGCTTTTTTAGCAGCTTCGTATGCGACCTCTTCTGCCGCAGTTGAAGCGAGTTCGATCTCGCGTGAATTGCCGTAATACTTCGCGATCGCAGCCTGCACACTGCCTTCTGCCACGACTACAGGTTCGACGTTCAAGCCGGTCATGAACTTAACGTCATCCATGGCGAAGACGTTGGTAGGGTCGACCATGGCGAGGGTGAGTGTGGCGCCGACACGCGAGAGGGGCAAAACAGAATGTTTTTGCGCGACCTCCTGAGGGATGAGACTTAGGACGGAAGGATCGATATTGAAGAGATCGAGATTGACGGAAGGAATGCCGTACTGTCTGGACAGGACGGCGGTAATCATGTCGTCGCTGATGAGCCCGAGCTTCACGAGGTTGAAGCCAAGACGGCCACCATGTTCGCGCTGGTAGTCGAGTGCCTCTCTCAGGTGTTGCGGGCTGATAAGATTTTCGCGTACGAGAATTTCGCCTAATTTGGCTGACATTTGTAGCTATACGCCAGGTTCTGAATGGATTGGAGGCGCCGAATGGGGCGCGAGGCATGACCGGACTGCTTAAGCCAACGATGTGATTAACATCGTTGTGCGTTCATAGTACAGTTTGAACGCAAATAGTGTCAAGGTTGGAATTCCAGCGGTTTTGGTAATAAAAGCCACAGATTCCGCGGATGACACGAATCGATCTGTGTCATCCGCGGAATCTGTGGCTTAGATCAAAGTATTGAGCTATGGACGGCGCTTCGGAGCGGGCCGGCCCTTTTCCGGAGTGACGTTCTCAGAGTTTTTCAACTCGGTGAGAATCGCCTTCGCTTCGTCTTTCATCTGGTGGTTGTCTGGCGCCACTTCCACAAATTTCTGGATGTAGTTCGCCGCTTGCTGATACTGGGTCTTGTCGCCGCTCGAATAAGCCGCGAGCCCGGCCCCGAGGTTTGCTTCCGGGCTGTCAGGCGTGGTCGCCAGAATCGCTTTAAACTCGGCCAACGCCTTGTCGGCGGCGCCTGCGTCGAGCAGCATCTGCGCCATATCGACGTGCGCTTTTGCCTTTTTCGCAGCATCCGTTTCCACGGCGATGTAATCCTTGAAGGCGGTCATTCCCGCATCCGCCTGGGTTCCATCGACCTTGCTCACAAATAGCCTCATCGATTCGGCGTGTGTGACCATCGCGGCATACTTGTTACCCGTTAACCTTTGGACTTCCGCAGGATCCGTAGGAGTCGGTACCGCCTTGATCAGTGTCACTGCTTTGCCCGAGAGCTCTGCTGCGGCCTTGAAATCATCTTTGGCAGCTTGCAACGCTGCAGTCTTGGCCGCTTCGTCCGGGTTCTTCGACTGCACCGCGGCGTTGAAGCGTTCAACGCCGCGACCTTTCACCGCTATGGCTTTGTTGGTGAGAATCGCAGGTTGATCGGGATCTGCGGCAAGGCCTTTGTCATACTCGGCCATAGCCGCAGTGTACTTTTGAACGGCCTCCTCAGAGTTCCTGGCTTTGCTGGCAGCACTCGCCGCAGCCAGCGCCTCGTTTCCGGCCTTGAAGGTGACCCCGATAATCTCGTTTGCTTCAGTGATCTTCTTGTTCTTCTCTTCGATCTCCTTATTCTTCTTCAGCAACTCTTCGCGCTTGGCCCTGTCTTCTGCGCTCTCTTTGGGGGCAGAACCACCAGAAGCCGCTGCAGGCGCCGGGGTACCGCCGCCGGCAGCCTTGATCTCTTCGAAAGTCAGTCGTTTCCCATCACCGGGGGTCAGGGTGATTTCGACTGGAACGTCGCGTCCGGCTTTCACGCCGGGCATCCAGTTTGGAGCGGCTGATGGATGGCTGGCAGCCACGGTGTAAGTCCCTACGAACGGCAAACCTGCAAATACAAATTCACCTTTTTTGTTTGTTTCGGTGCTGTACTTGCCGGTCATGTCTGTGCGAAAGACGTCGATTTGTGCTTTAACAAGGGGAACCTTCTGGCCATCCTTTTCCATCCAGATCTGCCCACGCAGTTCGCCCACTTGCGCGAATGCAGTAGTAGAGGCGGCGACGAGAATGGCAACCGCAAGCACTCCGTAAAAATATCTGCTAATCATCGAAAGATTCCTCCATCGCGTGTCGCTGCAAAGTTCGAAGAGAGCCGTACGATGCACCGGCACTATTTTCTGGTTGTAATAAGCGCTCTGAGAGATCCTAAACTTAATAAGCAAAACGACTACTGTCAAGCATGTAGGGTATCGGATCGGCCACGCCCGCTTCGCGAAATGCACGCAGGCGGAGCGCGCACGAATCGCAATTTCCGCACGCCCGTTCTGACTCTTTGTAACAGGACCACGTCAGGTGCAGCGGTGCGCCGAAATCGACACCCGTTCTAACAATCTCCGACTTTTTCATGTGAATCACAGGCGTCCGGATCTGGATTCGTGTTTCGGGTTTAGTCCCGAGATCCAGAACGTTTTGAAAAGCGTCATAAAACTCCGGACGACAATCGGGATATCCTGAGGAGTCTTCGGCG
>DASUPZ010000156.1:0-6334 GCA_036280855.1 Pyrinomonadaceae bacterium
GTCTGCTGACGTTTGGGTTCGACCGTAACCATCCGAAAATGAGCAGCGTTTTCTTTGGATTGAATGCCGACAGCGGTCGGGCCGTGTGGGCCAGCTTCGATTCACGACCAGACGAGTGGACGTCACAGTTTTTCCGCGAGGGTGCGCGGTTCCAGTCGTTAACAGAGTTGATACCGACGTCGAATGCGCCGTTTCTTCAGAGTAAAGCTCCCACAGTGCCGCTCGCACCACCTGAGCTTGCCTTGATGGATGATCAATCGCAGGGCGACACGCGTCTTTTGCGATTGCGTGTTACCTCGCCGCGCAGGGCTGAGATCGTCTCACTCTATCCCGACGCAAAGACTGAAATCGTCGGTGCCTCAATCAACGGGAAGAAAATAGATCTTAAAGGAGTTGCTCGAGGCCAGTGGGGCTTGCAGTACTTTGGCTTGCCGGAAGAGGGGGCGGAAGTGGCGCTTGAAGTCAAACAATCCGGACCACTGACGATACGCGTCACGGATCGCTCCTACGGTTTGCCGCAACTGCCGGGCTTAACGGTCAACCCACGTCCTGATTACATGGTCCTGCCGCCGTTATCACCGGGCGAGATGACGTTGGTAGGCAAGGCTTTTCATTTTTAAGATCCTGTCCTACGAAGCGCCGCAGCTTCCACGAACAGGCCGCTCCAACACCTCGAAGTTGTAGTAGTCTCCCGCAGGTCATATTTGATCTGCCGGCGAGACGAAATCAAGCACACGCTGTACGCGCGCCTCACGCGCACCCTCCTCGTTCGCCACATCCTGAAATTTTTGGATTCCGCAGTTGGCGCACCAAACGGAGTTGTCGATCGAGGTGGTTTGAGCCGAAAGCTGCCCTCGACCAACCAACTCGAAAGAGCGTTATCGGGTTGTGCGTCCATTTACGCCAAACACCGACGCTTTCCGAGGATAATACAATAAATCAAAGTAGTCCTTGACTTATTTGAGCAAAGGAGTATTCTTCGCTCAAAAGGGACGATCGCTAATAAGCGAACCCAAAATCTTCAGCGTAGGAGGACACGAAACATGGAACACATAGTTGACACCCCAAACCGGATCGCTGCTCTAACACAGACCCAAACCAATACTGCTGAACCCGCCTATCAGGCCTACAAAATTCTACATGTCGGATTCACGGTCGCACCAATCGTTGCCGGACTCGATAAGTTCTTCAATCTGCTTGTGAATTGGGAGCAGTACTTACCTCCCTTCGTTAACAACCTGCTCGGCGGTTACAGCCACGAAATGATGCTTGTCGTTGGCATCATCGAGATCGTCGCGGGACTCGGAGTCTTTCTTAAGCCGAAAGTTTTCGCTTACGTCGTTTCGGCCTGGCTTCTTCTGATTATCGTCAACCTCCTGATGATCCCCGGTTACTACGACGTCGCACTACGCGATTTCGGTCTGGCGTTAGGCGCACTCGCGCTGGCCAGATTGAGCGCCAGGTTTGACGTCTGAACTGACAAGAACTTAAGCAGGAGAGAAGAACACGCTATCGATTTCCGCATCAGGAGAAGTCATGCTCGCCGAAGTCGAACAAGAAAGTACGCAGAACACGTTTTGCGACTTACCCGCCGCGCCTCCGAAGCGCAGAGACGTCAGGGTAACCGGCCCAAAGAGTTTTCGGCAGCCCATAAATCGTGGAACAGTCGAGCGATTGACCGAGGCGCGTTTACCGACTGACTACGGCGAGTTCCGCATCATCGGTTATCGATCCACAAATTCGAATGAAGAGTTCGTTGTACTTGCCCGTGGCGATTTTGCCAAAGATCGGCCGACGCTTGTCCGTATTCATTCCCAGTGTCTGACAGGTGATGTGTTTGGTTCGATCAAGTGCGATTGCGGCAGGCAGCTTCGCGCGGCGATGCAACTGATCGCGGACGAAGGGCGCGGGGCGATCGTCTATCAGCAGCAAGAGGGACGAGGCATCGGTATCATCAACAAGATTCGTGCTTACGCTTTGCAGGATCAAGGTGCCGACACTATCGAGGCGAATGAGAGATTGGGACTGGCAGTTGATCTGCGTTGCTATGAACAATGCGCGGAGATCTTACGCGACCTCGGCATGAATCGTGTTCGGTTGATGTCAAACAATCCGGAGAAGATCCGCACGCTCGAAGAAATGGGCATTGATGTTGTCGAGCGCGTCCCGCTGGTCATTCCACAAACCGATGCAGCCAGGGACTATTTGCTTACTAAAAAAGAAAAAATGGGCCACCTGTTGGAAGTCGTCTAAATCATTAATCCCGATAATCATGTTAATCCTGTCCACAAGTGGAAACACTCGGATGGACAAGTGGTAACACGGTCGTCATTACACACTAATCGAGTCAGGATGTACTAAATGGATCACCAGGACATTGCGGTTGCAAAAACCACTGAACTTATGGACGGCGAGATGAAACAGGTGTCCGCCGAAGGACAGGAAATTCTGCTGGCCCGCGTGAGGGGAAACTTCTATGCGGTCGGTGCGCATTGCACGCATTACGGCGCGCCACTCGTGGAGGGCGTACTCAGCGGCGAAAGGATTGTTTGTCCCTGGCATCATGCGTGTTTTGGCATCACAACCGGTGATTTGGAGGAGCCGCCCGCGTTCGACTCTCTCACACGCTACGAAGTGAGAATTGAAGACGATCATGTCGTGGTGCGCGTGCCGAAGGATGCGCCGGATCGCAGAACGCCGCAACTCGCAAAGCGAGATGCAAAGGATCAAAGGCTATTCGTAATAGCCGGTGGTGGTGCAGCGGGCTACGCTGCGGCGCAGACTCTGCGCGAAGAAGGATTCGCCGGCCGCATTGTAATGATTACCCGCGAACAGCATTTGCCATACGACCGCCCGAACCTGAGTAAAGATTATTTACAGGGAAACGCGGAACCAGGATGGCTGCCGCTACGGCCGGATGAGTTCTTTGCCGAACACGACATCGAGGTCCTGGCAGGCAAAGAGATCAAACACATCGACGCGGCTAAGAAGACAATCACATTTGCGGATGGCGAGACGCTTTTCTGCGATGCGTTGCTCGTGGCCACTGGTGGTGAACCGCGCAAGCTGCCGTTCCAAAATGAGCATCAGGAGAATGTCTTTCTATTACGTAGCCACGACGACTCCGACGCGATCATAGCCGCTGCTGAAAAAGGAAAACGCGCAGTGGTTATAGGCGCGAGTTTCATCGGCATGGAAGCGGCAAGCAGTCTTAGGGCACGCGGATGCGAAGTGACAGTTGTTGCGCCGGACGACGTGCCGTTTCAGAAAATCCTTGGACCAGAGATCAGCCGGCTGTTCCAGGACATTCATGAAGAGAACGGCGTGCGGTTCAAACTTGGTGCATCTGTCGCCGCTTTTGACGGCGCCGAAAGAGTTACTGCAGTCGTTCTCGAGAATGGCGAACGATTGGATGCCGATCTGGTGGTAGTCGGAGTCGGCGTTAAGCCGGCAACAGAGATGCTCGAGGGCGTCACACTGCATCATGACGGCGGCGTTATGGTTGATGCACACATGCGCGCTGCCGATGGCGTATTTGCAGCAGGAGACATCGCTTATTTTCCACATCAGCTCACCGGCGAACGCCAGCGCATAGAACACTGGCGCACAGCAATGCAGCAGGGTCGCATTGCGGCGAAAAACATGGCGGGAAACGAGGTCGCGTATGACGGTGTGCCGTTCTTCTGGACGCGGCAGTTCGATGCCGGCCTGCTTTACGTCGGTCACGCGGCGAGTTGGGAAGAGATCGTCTATCAGGGTTACATACCTGCGCGCGACTTCCTCGCGTTCTACATAAAAGACGGCGAGGTGGTGGCGGTCGCAGGCATGAACCGTGATCGTGAGATGGCCGCCGCGGAGGAGTTAATGCGACTGGGTCGCATGCCTACCGTTGTGCAGCTCAAGCTGGATGTCATCAGCCTAGTGGAAGCCCTTCACAACACGAGCGGCCGTATCGAAGTTATGGAAGCGAATAAGGAGAGCCATGACAAGCGCGCAAGTCTCGAACCTGTTTGTTCGAGGTGACAACCTCCAGGCTGCATATCCCAGCGCCGTCGAGCAGCCACAACCAATTCATCACCCTCGGCACGAAGACGCCCAGTGCCAACACGTCCGGCGAGTCCAACTCTTTTCCGGGTTGGAAGAGAGCGAGATGAAGCAGATTGCAGCGGTTGCGCGCAGCCTTCGTAAAGAGCGTGGAGACTTCGTCTACCTGTCAGGTGACCGGGCCGACTCGGTCTACGTCCTAAAGAAAGGACGAATCAAATTGTCGGTGCTCTCCGAGTCTGGGAAGGAGATCGCGATCGACATTATTCAGCCGGGCGAGATGTTCGGCGAGTTTGCGCTTATCGACGAGTCGGTACGCAGCAACATGACGCAGGCGCTGGATGAAGCGGTGATCCTGGTTTTCAATAAACGCGATTTTGTAAATCTCCTCAACAGCCAACCGAAACTTGCGATGAATTACATCCGCATGGTTGGCGATCGACGCCGGAGGATGGAGAAAAAGCTCTCTGACATCACGTCTAAAGAGGTTCCCACGCGCATCTGCGAATTGCTGCACGAGCTTTCGGCTAATTGTTCACCAGAAGGAGTGCACCAGCCTCTCATTCCGCTAACGCATCAGGACGTAGCCTCTCTGATCGGGGCCTCGCGTCAAACTACCACCTCCATCCTCAACGACTTGATGCGCTGTGGCTTTATCGAGTTAGGACGTGGTTGGGTTCGTATCAAGTCGTTAAAAGACATTCAGACGTACGCGATCTGGATGCTCGTCGCGGGCTTGCAAGTTTTTTTGGATCAACGTCAGCTAACTGACAGTCTCTTCATGCAACTTCCTACATAGTACGCCTCGCCTTCAGAGAAGAGCCCTCGTACAAAGTTCAAAAAACAATTCTTCTTAAGGCACAGAAACATGGGCCACGGTCGACGTGTGCCCGCGCCATTTCCACATCGCGAATAAAAGGAACTGACACCCTTCACCTTTAGGAGAACTGCATCATGAGAACGAGAAAAAAGAGTTCACAATGGACACTCCGGCTAACCTTCGCGCTCGCACTGGCAGCACTAGTGGCGGGCCTGGCTCTAAATACAACCAGCAACACGACTGTTCTCGCAGACGGGAACGACCTCGGCACATCGCCATTCGACTTCACTGACGCCGTCTACCGCGCGCACGGCATTCTGCCCGAAAACATCGTGCTGCGTGTCGGCGACGCAAGCCGCGGCGGCGACTTCGTAGTCGACAACACAAACACCGATCCGAACCGCACAAACATTCGGACCATCGAAACGACTCCAGGCACAACAGGCAGCAGCGGTCTGACCTACGCCAACATCTTCGGCGTACTCAATTCGACGAGCTTTGAGCGCGGCTCGAGCGGCAATCTCACCACACGCGGTCAACAGGCCTTTGACACGGCGGAACGCTTTCGCGTTTTCATCTTTCCGAAAGCAAGCAACGGCTCCATCCTGGATCCTTTCCTGCCCAACAAGAGGCAAGACAATCTCTTCGATACGCGCGACGGTTACTTCAGCAACGATCCGCTTGGTCTATGGGTTGCCGTCTGGGTCGTCTACACGCCGAAAGCTTTCACCTCACAAGGCAGGAAAGAACTCGATCCAATCGCCGCAACCAACGGCCGAGATCTCGACGGCACCGCGATTCTTACGAGTCCTTCACAAATAGACAATCTCGCCGCAAAAGGTTTCATCGAGCTGCGGACACGGCCTGTGAACGATCCCGTTTTCCGCTGGGTCATCTGCCCGATTCCCGAAGATCCGCGCAACGGCTTCATTCGTCCCGATGCGTTTATCCGCGACGTGAGACGTGCTGACGGCACTTCCGTTTTCCCGGCGCTGCGCAACAACTTCAACTGCCTCCAGAAGACCGGCGACTGGTGCAACTAGCCTGCAGATCGAACTGATCGGCAAATGGCAATACCTGATTAAGGAGAGAACACAATGTCGAATTTCCGCAAGCGAGATAAGACGAGAGAGAAAGCATCAATCGTCGCAGCGAAAAACAGGCGCGAACTAATTGCGGCTGGTCTGAACAGGCGCGACTTGCTGAAGATGGGACTACTGACCAGCGCCGGGATGCTCATCCCTAAAGTCGGTTTGAGTGCACGCCCGCTCACCAGCGCAGGTTTTGTGGACGACACGCCACAGAGCCGTCCTACCAGGGCGTTTATCGAAGAGATGCCGCGTTTGGTGCTCAAGCAACCAACCCAAACGCTTGCTGGTCCACCGCCGCAAATGGTCCCGAACACGGCTGGCGGTGAGAGTCGCACAGTCGCGCATCAGGCGTACACACAGTTTCCGCCCCAAAAGTTTT
>DASUPZ010000157.1:0-11533 GCA_036280855.1 Pyrinomonadaceae bacterium
CTTCTGCAGCCATGCTTCGAGATCGCCTGCGGCCTTTTCGAGTTCGTCGCTGTTCAGGAGGCCGCGACGCAGTGCTTCGAAGAACGCGCGTGTGCGAATGTTGTAGGCGAGCTTTTCGTAAGCTTCCTGGTCGGTGCCTTCTGCGACGCTGATGAAGAGTTTTTCGTAGAGTGTTGCCAGTCTGCTCTCGACGCCTCGCAAACTCAACGAACATTTGCGCGCGATGGCCCAGTTCGAGAGACCCAACGCAAGATAATAAAGCGCCTCGGCTTCAAACTCAGTCAAGAGGGGCCGCTTGAACGAATCCTTGAACGCCGGATCGATCATGTCGGCGCCGTCTTCGAGTACGGCGGCAACGAAACGAAGAAACCGCGATTCGGGATTGTTCTTGTGAATAAAGCCGTATGCCGGTGGCGGATCGACTGACTTTACAATCTTTCGGATCTCGTTGATGTAAATCTCGTGTGGAAACTGCGTCCAGAAAATGATCCGGGCGGTGGGAAACTCGCGCCAGATCGCGCGCGCGGCTTTCACTCCGGAGAGCTTTGGCATCTGGATGTCGAGTATGCAGACTTCGGGCTTCTCGCCGAGTGCGATTTTGACAGTCTCTTCGCCGTCGCCCGCTTCGAACACGGGCACGTGCGAGGGAAACTCCTTCTCCAGAATTTCGCGGAGGTAATGGCGCTGGGCCATGTTATCTTCGGCAATCAGGATCGACATGACGGGCTGATGATAATGCGCGACCGAGCAAGTGACAACGTGGCGCACCACATTGTATGTTCGTGCCAGCCCGACAAACGGAAGGTGAATTCATGAGATTGCGAAGATTCCTGTGCCTGATTGTTGTTCTTTTAATCGTGACGCCCACTCTTGCCCAAACACGTGACGAGCGGCTGTGGCAACGCGCGCTCCAGATCCATCGCCGCGCGATCGTCATCGACACGCACAACGACGTCACCACGCCGATGACCAACGACGATTTCGACCTGAGTGGAACTCCACCGGCTCCCTATCGCACCACCATCGCCCGCATGAAAGAGGGAGGGCTGACGGGTGAGTTCTTTTCGCTTTACATCAAGCCGTGGTACGTCCAGAACGGCGGCGCGGCACGACGCACGCTCGACATGATCGACTCCGTTTATCGCGCAATCGAGCGGCATCCGAACGATCTGATGCTGGCCACGTCAGTTGCCGATATCCGGCGCGCGAAGCGACAGGGCAAGGTGGGCGCGTTGATGGGAATCGAAGGTGGACATGCGATTGAAGACTCGCTGCCGGCGTTGCGCGAGTTTTACCGTTTGGGTGTCCGGTACATGACGCTTACCTGGAACAACACAAACAACTGGGCCGACGCCGGACGTGGTGAGAAGAAGCACAACGGTTTGAGTGAATTCGGGAAGGAAGTCGTGCGCGAGATGAATCGTCTCGGAATGCTGGTTGACGTGTCTCACGTTTCCGACGACACCATGAGCGACGCGCTCGACGTTTCGAAGGCGCCTGTCATCGCTTCACATTCCTCGGCACGCGCACTCAGCGACGTTCCTCGAAACATCCCTGACGATCTCCTGAAGCGTATTGCGAAGAACGGCGGTGTGGTGTGTATCAACTTCTATACGATGTTTGTCGATGTGAAGACTGTCGCGCCGCAGAGCGCCGAGCGTGATGCCCGGCTGAAAGCACAGCAGGACGCGATCAACGAGAAATATAAAAACGATCCGGAACGCCGTGCCGAAGAGAGTGACAAACTCGAGGCTGCGCATCCTCTGCCGCCCCTGCCGATCTCAAAACTGATCGATCACATCGATCACATCGTGAAAGTTGCGGGAATAGACCACGTCGGCATCGGTGCGGATTTTGACGGCGCGAACGACATGCCGGAAGGTGCGAAGGACGTTTCGATGTTGCCGAACATTACTTACGAGCTGCTGAAGCGTGGGTATAGTGAGCGTGACATCAGAAAAATTCTTGGTGAAAACGTTCTCCGCGCATTTGCTGAAGCCGAACGCGTCGCACGCAGCATGAGCCGGACGATCAGTGGCGACGGGAGCCTGCGCAGAATCAAATAGGTCCTATGCGACCTATAAGACCTATTCCGGCGCGCGCCGCGCGCGCAAAAAAAAGAGCACGGACCCCAAGTCCGTGCTCAAGCAGAAAAGAAGAGAGTTTGCGAATTAACGATTATCGGTTCTGGCCGCCACGACCCTGGCCCATTCCCTGGCCGCCACGACCACTCTGTCCGGCATTGCCACCACCGAACTCATCTTCGTCATCCAAGTTCTGTGGTTTGTTCTGACTTCCACCATATCCGCCCTGGCCCTGCTGACCGCCGGTGTGCTTACCACCGTGCTCCTGGTCCTCCTGGCCACCGCGTCCCGGTGATTGCTGGCCGTAATTCTGGCCCTCACCAGCCTTACCCATATTTCTCTGGAGATCGTCGTCGTTCTTCATTCTGTCATCTGCCATGAATCTATCCTCCCATTGAACGATGGTTAATGGCTCCGACCGAGGTCCAACGACTGATTTCCCCGGCCGCCGAGAAGCCACTGAAAGCTTTATCAACCTCCGTGCCAGTTTGGGTATATCGAGTAAATCGCGTTTATGCCGAAATTAGCTGGTGCTTTACAGTTGTCAAACAATACGCCGGGAAATGAAATCATACACACGCGGTGCTATTATTCTTCGCAATCAATGACTGCCGCAGGTATCTACGTTCATATTCCTTTCTGTAGTTCGCGATGTTCTTACTGCGACTTCGCAACGGGCATTTATCAAAGCGCGCTTGCCGAAGCGTATGTTGATGCGGTTCTTCATGAAATCAGAAATTCGTTTTATGCAGGCAGGCGCGTCGATACGATCTTTTTCGGTGGCGGGACACCGTCGTTGTTATCGTCGACACAACTTGATCGCATTTTGTCTGCCTTGCACGAGTGTTTCGCGATCGAGCACACCGCTGAGATCACGCTCGAGATAAATCCGGGCAGCGTAACCGCCGAAAAGCTGCGCGAATTTCGGCGTTTGGGAATCAACCGCGCCAGTTTCGGCGCGCAGACTTTTGACGATGCAGAACTCGCAAAACTCGGCCGATCGCACACTGCCGCCGATACGTTGAAAACTTTTGCACATCTGCGTGACGCTGGTTTTGAAAATGTAAGTTTCGACTTGATCGCAGGACTGCCCGGCCAAACTATCGAGCGTTGGGAACAAAACGTGGTCCAGGCACTGCAACTGCGACCGGAACACTTGTCGTTCTACCTGCTCGAAGTTCATTCAGGCACGCCCATCGCCGAACACATTCGAAAAGGAATTCAGCCGGTTCCTGATGATGATCTTGCGGGTGTGATGTACCAGTCGATGCTGGACCAGGCTGTTGCAGCGGGTTACGAACATTACGAGATCTCAAATCTCTGCCTGCCGGGTTTTCATTCGAGACACAACGTCAAGTACTGGACGGCGGAGCCTTATTACGGTTTTGGATGTTCGGCTCATTCGTACGATGGTGAAACTCGCCGGTGGTCCAACCAGCGTGACGTTTCGAAATATGTCGAGATGGTTGAAAACGGCGAGTCGCCCATCGTCGAGGAACAGCAATTAAGTCAGGACGACGTGCGTGCCGAAGCGTTGTTTCTCGGTATGCGATTGATGCGCGGCGTGGACGTGCGCCGGTATCGCGAGTCGTTTGGAGTTGATCTGCACGATCAGCACGGTAACGATCTCGATCGATTTTATAAAGCAGGTCTGCTCGAGTTTGACGGCGACTTGATTAGACTGACGCGCATGGGCGCGCTGTTGTCAAATGAAGTATTCGCAGCGTTTGTGTAACCTCAACTCATGATCATCGCAATCGACGGTCCTTCCGGTTCCGGCAAGTCAACCCTGGGCCGAATGCTGGCTCGCGCATTGAATCTCCTGTACATCGACACGGGTTCGATGTACCGCGCCGTCGCGCTGGCTGTTATCGAGGCCGACGTCGATCCGGCTGATAAAGAAGCAGTCACAGAGCTTGCAAACAGGATCGACATCAATCTCGAGGGTGATCCTGAGTCGCTCACTGTGCTGCTCGACGGCCGCGACGTCACAGATCAGATTCGCACTGAAGGCGTATCGGCGATGTCGTCGATCGTCTCGAGTATTCCCGGCGTGAGACGTGCGATGGTGGAGCGACAACGCGCGATGGCCCAACGCGGCGCGATTTTGAATGGACGAGATATCGGCACGGTGGTTTTCCCCGAGGCGGATGTGAAATTTTTTCTGACGGCTGTTCCCGAGGAACGGGCCGAACGACGTTTCAGAGAGGATCAGTTGAGTTCAACTGCGTCGAGCACGCTCGCGCAAACGCTCGCCGAGATGATCGAGCGCGACCGCCGCGACTCAACACGCGCCGATTCGCCGTTGCGCGCCGCAGATGATGCGATCCTGGTCGACTCGACCGGCAAAAACATTGAAGAAGTGTTTCAGGAAATGATGGGAAAGATAAGCCACTAAAAGGCACAAAAGCACAAAATGTATTCGGAAACTCCTTGTGCTTTTTGTGCTTCTTTGCGGCATTCATACTTTGAGGCAAAGCAAGTCTGATGTTCACCGGCATAATTGAAGAACTCGGCAGCGTGCGGAGCATCGAAGAGCGTGGCGAGAATGCGCGCCTCGTGATTTCGGCTCGCGTGGTGACTGACGGCACAAATCACGGCGACTCAATCGCCGTAAACGGCGTTTGTCTGACTGCCCTCGACATCCATCCGGACTCGTTTGCTGCCGACGTTTCTCGCGAAACCCTGCAACGTTCAACCCTGGGGAGTTTACAACCCGGCGTGCCGGTCAATCTCGAACGCGCGGTCACGCCGGCCACGCGTCTCGGCGGCCACATCGTTCAGGGCCACGTAGACGGGCGTGGGCAATTCGCCGGCGTTGAGGATCACGGCGAGTCGTGGACGATCAGGATCGCGTATCCGAAGGAGTTAGGCAGGTATCTGGTATTCAAAGGCTCGGTTGCGGTTGAAGGCATCAGTCTGACGATTGCGGGTCTGACGGGCGAATACTTTGAAGTCGCCATCATTCCAAAGACCTGGGAAGTCACAAATCTTTCTCGGCTCAAACCGGGCGATCACGTCAACCTCGAAGTGGACGTGATCGCCAAGTACGTCGAACGCCTGCTTGGACACGGATGATACGGATGAAAAATCCGATTTTAATCCGTGTCATCTGTGTTACCCGGTCTCGCAAAACTCCGTGCTTTTCGTTAACATGGCGCCGTGGCAATTGCGACTATTGAAGAGGCCGTTGCGGAAATCCGCGACGGTCGCATGATCATCATCGTCGACGACGAAGATCGAGAAAATGAAGGCGATCTTGTCTGCGCCGCCGAGAAGGTCACACCCGAAATCATCAACTTCATGGCCCGGCACGCCCGTGGTCTGATCTGTTTGCCCCTTACCGAGGAACGCTGCGACGAACTGCACCTGACGACGCAGGTCGCCGATAACACTTCCTACCTCGGCACCGCTTTCACAGTTTCCATCGACGCTCGTCGCGGGATCACGACCGGAATTTCAGCCGCCGATCGTGCGACGACGATCCTCGCCGCCGTCGATCCAAAATCGCGACCACATGATCTCTGCCGGCCGGGACACATATTTCCCTTGCGTGCAAAGAACGGCGGCGTGCTCGTTCGTCCCGGACAAACCGAAGCCAGCGTCGATATCGCGCGTATTGCCGGTCTCTATCCAGCGGGCGTGATCTGCGAGATCATGAACGAGGACGGCACGATGTCGCGCATGCCTCACCTCGAGGCATTTGCCGCGGAGCACAATCTGAAGATGATCAGCGTCGCCGAGCTCGTCAGGTATCGGATCCGCAAGGAGATGCTCGTCAAGCGTGTGGTCGAAACAGATCTGCCGACTGTCTATGGCCGCTTCCGCGCGATCGCTTATGAAAACGTGATCAACGGCGACGTTCACCTTGCCATGGTCATGGGCGACGTGAAGACTGACGAGCCGGTTCTCGTTCGCGTTCACACGGAAAACGTTACCTGCGACATGTTTGGTTCCCTCATCGACGACACCGGATTTCAATTGCATACGGCCCTGGAAAAGATCGCCGCTGCTGCGCGCGGTGTAGTTTTGTACCTCCGCCAGCGCGAACACAGCCTGGATCTGGTCAATCAATTGCGTACTTACAACCTCATGCAGCAAAGTGGAATCAGTAAACGTGAAGCGAGTTTGGAAACGAATTATGGAGTAGATCGTGATTACGGCGTCGGGGCGCAGATTCTCCACGATCTCGGATTACGCCAGATACTACTTTTGTCGAATCATCCCCCCAAAGTAGCAGCGCTCGAAGGATTCGAGCTCTCGGTCGTCGGCAATGTTCCGCTTGGCGAACCTGCATCGTTCAAGGACCAGCAGGATGCCGCTGCGGAATCAAAATGAGCAAACAAGCCCGGCAGTCACACTCGATCTTTTTGTGACTGTTGTCGGCTTTTTGCGACCCAACTTTCGGTCTCTCCCTGAAGAATTTGAAGGCTCCCCTGAGTCGCGGCGGCGGCTGTAGGTTATGAGTGCAGATCAGAAACCCACGATAAAAAGACGCTGGCGTTACTTCACTCGACGGCACGCGATCCTGGCTTCGTTGATCGTCGGCGGTGTTGCCCTCGTGATCATCCTGCTGGTCCTGTTTTTGTTCCGGCTCGGTTACGTGGACCGCTACGTCGCCGGACAGATCAAACAGACGTTTGCAAACTACGGCATACGTGCAGAGATCAGAGACTTTCACGCCTCGTTCCCGCCGCAAAACGTCGAGATGGCGGGCGTCGAACTGTTCGACTCAGTAACAGGTGAGAAGCTCGGCAAGATCGATCGACTCCTCGCGACTATCCGCATCGAGGATCTCTACGCGCTGAACCTTCGGCGGAATATCAACCTCCAGGATCTCAAGATCGAAGGTCTCGAGTTGTGGGTGAATTTTGACGAGCAGGGCAACTCAAACTTTCGCAACCTGCGCATTCCTGCACCCGAGCCAAACAAACGCATCCTGTTTGCTTATTCAACCGCGACGGTTGAAATCAAAAACGGCGTGGTCCATTACGGCGACAAGCGGCACGAGATCTCCGGCGAAGCGCGAAATCTCGCATTGACGATTCAACCAGACGATCCAAATGCTCCGGCAGAAAGCCGGATGAACACGGTCACGCTTAACAGCACTGATTCAACGTTCACTTACGACGGCCGTGCAATCAACAACATCGACGTTCATGCGCGCGGGCGTGTCAGCCAGACGAGGGCCGAGATTCAGGAAGCCGTGTTGAAATCGCCGGTTGCAGAAGCGCGTTTGACCGGCGTAATGGACGACTGGCGTGCCTTGCGTTATCAGATGAACGTTACCTCCTCAGTCGATATCACGCAGCTTTCGGACACGCTCCAATCGGAAACTGCTATGCGCGGCGCCGGCAACTTCCAGGGCACGATCACCGGTGAGGGAGATCAGTTCAAGATCGACGGTCAAATCCAGTCTGATGCCCTCGCTGCCGACAACATCCGTTTGCAGGGCTTGAACGTCACCGCAAATGGAACGGTGCAGGGCAGGACTTACGAAATCAACGGTAAGGCCGTTGCCGATTTGCTCAATGCCGGTGAATTTCAGATCAACTCGTTGCAAATGGCCGCCAACATCATGGGCACGGGAACTGACTTTCGTTGGGTCGGGGAACTAAGAGCAGTTGCAGCGAGAGGTTATGGGACCACGATTGCGGGCATGATTCTTCGCGACGCTCGTGCGGAGATGAATGACGGCGTTTTGACTGCGAGTTCGGGCCAGTTTAACGCGAATGCACTTATTGCTTCGGGCGCGAGAGTTAACGGGATCACCGCTTCGAACCTGCAGGTGCGAAATGAGAATAACGTCACGACTGCAAAAGTCGGAAGCGTGAAGGCGGGAACGATTTCTGCTTCCGGCGCGGAAGTCAAAGGAGTCACTGCAAACAACATCGACGTGGTTGACCGCGACGGGGTTACGAGTGTTGCGATCAGAGATGTTCAGGTCGGCGCGACTAGTGCTGCCGGTGCCCAGATCGGAAGTTTGAACATTGCCGGCGTGCGACTGTCTGTGCGCAACAGAAGAATCGAAGGTTCGACGGCTGACATCGATGCGGGCACCGTGAAGGTTGCCGACGGGCAGGTTGAAAACGTGAAGCTGGCGCGTCCGGTGTTTGTGGTTGAACCATCGGGCAGTTATCGCGCCAGTGCTGATTTGAGCATCGGCGGCGGCGTGCTGGGCAGCATGAACATGGGCCAGGCGCGCGCGAACGTTGTCGCGACGAATCGCGAGATTCAGCTCAACAACTTCACGGCTGACGTGTTTAGAGGTCGTGCGACCGGCAATGCGCGTATCGCCGTCGCGCGTGGTGGGACATCGCAAGTCGCGGCTAATTTCACCGAAGTTGACATCGCCGGACCGTTGACTGCCTTCGGGGGAAGCGTCGTTCCTTTATCGGGGAGGGCCACCGGACGAGTTGATCTCACGTTCCCCGGCACCGAGGTAAAGCTTGCTTCAGGCACAGTTACAACGCGCTTGTCGGCCGAAACAGGTGAGGTAGGTGGAGACAAGATTCCGATCACCGGTGAAGTCGCGTTGCGCGCCAATCGAGGCACGTTTGATATTCAACAGGTAAACCTGCAAACACCTGCGACACGCCTGAACGCGACCGGCCAGTTTGCCTTCGAGGGTGATTCAAACCTGACAGTGGATCTCGCTTCATCGGATGCAGCGGAACTTCAGACGGTCCTCATCTCCTCCGGTCTGTTGCCTGAACTTGAAGAGCAGATGCGGGAGTATGGAATCGGACTGGGAGGCCAGCTTGCTTTCAACGGCAACATACGCGAACGTCTCGAATCACCGACGGTGAATGGTAAATTCTCGCTCGGTTCGTTAGTCGTAAACGGAACTGAGCTGGGATCACTCTCGGCGTCAATCGCGATGACGGATTCCGAGATAAAGATTCCCGATGGAAACCTGGCCGAGCGCGATGGAGGCGGCGTTAGGTTCTCGCTCATTGCTCCACGCCCAAGTCAAAACAACATTTCGATCGACGCTACGCTCGATCGGTTTAGTGCGCGAAATCTTCTTGCACTCTCGCCGGATAGCGATCCGCAGCTCACTTCCAATACAGAGTCAGACATTTCAGGCCAGCTCAAAGTCACTGGAATTCCGGATGCGATGAATGGAAGTGCCGACCTTCGATTTGGACCAGGCCGCCTCGCCGGAGAGTCACTCGAAGGAATGACCGCACGAGCAACGTTCAATGGTCCAAACGTAAAAATCGAGAGCGTCGATGCTCGTTTAACCGCGGGGCGCATCGTCGGTAGTGGAAATTTCAACACGAAGACGCGCGGGTTCGACTTCGATGGTAAGGCTGAAAACATTCAGTTAGCGCGACTAACGGCGCTTGCGAACCGGCCCGGTCTTCCAGCCGTGACCGGTGTTGCCGACTTCACCGCCCGGGTTTCCGGTAACCTGACCAGCTTTTCGGGTTATCAAGTCACGCTTGATGGGCGGGCTCGCGACGTCACCGTCAATGGACGTCCGGCTGGAGAGATTGCACTCGTTGGCCGAACTGAGAATCAACAGCTCAACCTGTCGCTGACCACTACTTTGTTAGGTCAGCCGCAAGTGATCGCCGCACGCGTCAATCTCGCAAGCGAGGGCCTCGAATCAAGCGTTTCGACTACATTCACGAACGCCGATCTAACCAACCTGTTTCAGCTTGCACTGCCGGGCAGCGGTGTGCGGATTACAGGCCGCGCAAACGGCACTATCCAGGCGAAGGGTAACTTGTACGATGAAGAGGAGGGGATCTTCTCCCTCGCCGGACTTACAGGCAGCGCAGAATTCTCTGAGCTCAGCTTCCGTGTTGAAGACGTTCAGCTCAACGCAACCACACCGCTAGTCGTCAATTTCAGACCAAACGAGATCACATTCGAACGAACAAGGTTTACCGGCCCCGGCACGAACATCGTGCTCGACGGCACCCTGGCAACAGGCAGCGGCGGCAGGCAAACACTTGCCATCGACGGCGATCTGAACATGCGCGTGCTCAACGGCGTGTCGCCGGATTTCTTCTCGTCCGGAACTGCCCAGGTAGCTGTTCGAATCAACGGAACGTATGAAACCCCGCGTGTGCTTGGAACGGCGTCACTCAATAATGCGTCGGTTTCTGTGTTGCTTGGTAACGAACGCTGGACTGTCTCAAACTTGAGAGCGGCACTGAGATTCACCGCAAACCAGGCCCAGATCGATTCCCTCAACGGAACGCTCGGCGGTGGGCGGGTCAGCGCGACCGGCGGTGCCCTCGTCGAAGGTTTCACGGTTACCGCGTTCCGCGTCAACCTCGTTGCCGACGACGTCACGGTTCCTTTTCCGGAGGACTTTCGTTCGACGCTCGACGCCGACGTCGAGATCCGAGGTTCTGCGCGCGAGCAGTTGATCGGCGGCGTTGTGAATCTTCGTCGTACGGAATACACGGAAGACATCGAACTCGCCGATTTAATTAATGCGCGCCGCGGTGAATCCATCGAAGAAGGCGCGGAGATTGAGCTCACGCGCACGGCATTGTTCACGGCGTTGCGCGTCGAAGGACGAAATGCGCTCGTCGTGCGAAACAATCTTGCCGATCTCGTCGGATCTGTTTCGCTCCAGTTGGATGGACCAGTCAACGATCCGACTATTTCCGGACGAATCACCGCGACCAGCGGAACCTTGAATTTCCGCAACGATCGTTACGACATCACGCGTGCCCTGATCGATCTGCCACCGAGTCGCACGGCTGATCCGGTTCTCAACATTCAGGCTGAATCACAGATCCGCGGCTATCGTGTGATCGTGAGTCTTACCGGTCCACTCTCTCAGCCTTCGGCGGCAGTGCGTTCCGAACCGGCGTTGCCTCAGGCGGACGTAGTCGCATTGATCACCACCGGACAACTTTCAACGGGAGATACGAGCTCGTCGATACTTGCGCAATCCGAGGTGGGCGCGGCCACAAGCTTGTTGACCGACGCGCTGATCAACGCTCCCGCACAGCGAGCGACGAGCAGGCTTTTCGGTCTCACGCGCTTCGAAATCAATCCGGTGATTGGTGGAACGAGTGGTTCAACGCCGGCCGCCCGCCTGACTCTCGGGCGGCGAATCAGCAAAGAAGTGACCGTTACCTACTCGACAAACGTCACTTCGGATCCGAATCAGATCCTGGCGCTCGAGTATCGCGTCTCCGATCGGCTCTCGTTTGTTGCGCAGTTTGAGCAGGCGTCGACAAGAAGACTGAGCGCTCGCAGTAACAACTTTAATTTTGAGATTCGCTTTAGAAAGAGATTTTGAGCAAGGGGTAGGATTATTGTTTCGCGAGCCAACGACAATCACAAACGCACTTCTAAATAGATTTGCGCTTTTCGGGTTGCATTGTGCCCTGGCTCTGCTTCTCGCGTTGCTTTCAGTCGCCGCTGTTGCCGCCAGAGACGTGAGAATCGAAGACTATGAAGGGCGGCAAATAACC
>DASUPZ010000158.1:0-2729 GCA_036280855.1 Pyrinomonadaceae bacterium
TGATCTCGTCGGCCAGGACGACATTGGCAAACACAGGGCCTGGCTTCCAGTCAAACTTACCACTGTGCTGGTTGAACACGGACAGTCCAATCACGTCGGAAGGCAACAGATCGGAAGTAAACTGAATACGCTGAAAATTACAGTCGAGGGCGCGCGCGAGCGCGTGGGCTAGCGTCGTTTTGCCCACTCCGGGCACGTCTTCCACGAGCAAATGGCCACCCGCAATCAGCGTTACGATGGCGAGCCGGATCGCTTCAGGCTTGCCCTTAATGACAGTTTCGACAGCCCCTTGCAGCCGTTCGATCTGCTCGACGGCGTTGGCGGTCGTTATCTGTCCGCTGTTGATTGCTTCGAGGTTCCGCATGAATTACCTTGCATTCTACATGCTCAGAGCACACGCCGCACAAAAAAGTTGGCTGGCCGTTCAATGTACGTTCCGGCACGCATGTAGTAGACTAAGGCGCATATCGAGGATGGGCAAGCGTCGCAAATACCGGAACTCGAAAGACAATGCTACGTGTAAGTGCCCGGAGGAGAAGTCTAATGAAACCCCTTAATGACACAAAAAAGAACCAGCGCGGTTTTTCACTCATCGAGTTGATGATCGTTATCGCGATTATCGGCATCCTCATCGGCGTCGGAATCGCCGGCTACCGCTCCGCCATTAAGGCTGCGAACGAGGCGGCAGCAGTCAAGACGCTGCGGTCGATTGCCGAACAGCAGATGCTTTATTACAACGCTCACCAGCGCAGTTCGTTTGGAACGTTTGAGGAAATGCGGAAGGAAAACCTGCTCGACGCCAGGTTTGACGGGACTACTCCGGTGGTTGACGGCTACGTCTACACGATGAAAGTCATTCCTAAATCGACCACGCAGCAACCCGGTTACACGATCAACGCCGACCCCCAGGTACCAACCGGAGTGAGCGCGACGGGCAAGAACCATTACTACGTTGACTCTGATACCAACACCATTCACGTCAACCCAGATCAGCCTGCCACTGCTACTGATCCTCCAATCGGGCAATAGTTTCTGGTTAACGCTGAAATAGGTCCTATAGGTCTTATAAGACTTATAGGACCTATTCTCTTTGTGGCGCGGCAACGAGTTACACAACCCCATTTGAACTTCTCTCTCCAAACTATGAAACTAACGCGTAATGCGGGAAACGTTACTGAGTTTTCTCGACGATTGTGTCGCGCCTGGCCACGAGACGGCCATCGTCCACTGGCGTGGGCTCCGTCTCTCGCGCTGGTCTTACGCGCGCATCGCGTCAACAGCGTATCAGTTTGCTCGTGAGCTTGAAGCGCGCGGCATCCGCGCCGGCGACCGCGTGCTGTTTTGGAGCGAGAACAGTCCCGAGTGGATCGCAGCCTTCTACGGCTGCCTCTTGCGGGGCGCCGTCATCGTCCCCCTCGATCTCAAATCAGCACCCGACTTCGCCGCGCGAGTGCAACAGCAGGTCTCCGCAAAACTGCTTCTCTCCGATCAGCGACAATCTGCTTTCAGTATCGACCGCTTATCGTTAAGCACTTTATCCGCGACAATCCGCGTCCACTCAGACCAACCGTACCCACGCCCCGCAACCAGGCCCACGGATCTGGTCGAAATAGTCTTCACATCCGGAACGACTGCTGAACCGAAAGGCGTTTGTCTTACGCACCGCAACCTGCTCGCTAACCTCGCTCCTATCGAAAACGAGTTCAAGAAGTACGCGCGCTGGGAACGACTCGTACATCCGCTACGTCTCTTGTGTCTCCTGCCCTTGAGCCACGTGTTTGGACAGTTGATGGGGATCTTTATCCCGCAGATCCTGCGCGCTGAAGTTTACTTCCGCGAGTCGTACAAACCATCGGAGATCATCACCGTCGTCAGGAAGCAACGAATCAACCTCGTGGTGACTGTCCCACGAGTGCTCGAAACATTGCGTGAAAAAGTCGAAAGCGAAATCCCCGCCGATAAACTCGCGGCTGCCGACGATCGTCACTTCCTGAAAAACTGGTGGACCTTCAGGCACGTTCGCCGTCGTTTCGGCTTGCGCTTCTGGGCGTTCGTTACCGGCGGCGCGACGCTCGAAAGCGAGACTGAGAGTTTCTGGCGACGGCTCGGCTATGCAGTGATCCAGGGTTACGGCATGACCGAGACTGCTTCACTCACGAGTCTCTCGCATCCGTTTCGCACGCGGCGCGGCTCGATTGGAAAGCCGGTCAAGGGCCAGGAATTGAAGTTGAGTGAAACGGGCGAGATCCTCGTGCGCGGCGATAACGTGTCGCCGGGTTACTGGAGCGGCAACATTCAACCGATTGCCGACGAGCAGGGCTGGATTCACACAGGCGACATCGGTGAAGTTGGACCACAGGGAAACATCTTTTTTCGCGGCCGAAGCAAAGAGACGATCGTTACGGCAGCCGGGCTGAACATCTATCCGGCGGATCTCGAAGCCGTTCTCGACCGGCAGCCGGAGATCAAAGCGAGTGCCGTGATTCCGTTTGGACCAAACGGGAGTGAAGCGCTAGCAGTACTGATTCCGCAAGCGGAAGGCGCGGATATGAAGCCGGCACTGCAGCGTGCAAACGATTCGCTCGCGGAGTTTCAACGGATTCGTCATTGGGTTGTGTGGCCCAAAGCTGATTTTCCGCGCACGACGGGCACGCGAAAAGTGATGAAGGGGCAGCTCGCAGAAGCGGCGCAGTCGATGATTGGCAACGAGCAAAAGGCAGCAACGCCGT
>DASUPZ010000159.1:0-9197 GCA_036280855.1 Pyrinomonadaceae bacterium
GCGGACGCAGGTGGCAGGGGAGTGGAGTTTCGCGACGTTGCTGGAGCGCGTGCGAGAAGTTTGCATCGGGGCGTATGCGCATCAGGATGTGCCGTTTGAGAAGCTGGTGGAAGAGTTACAGCCCGATCGCAGCCTTAACCACACGCCGCTGTTCCAGGTGGTATTCGTCTTACAGAACGCGCCCGTCACTCTGCATTTCCCCGGATTGACCATCAGGCCGATGAAGGTCGACTTTGGTCTCACTCACTGGGACCTGACGTTTTCGATGGAAGAAACTGAGGATGCGTTACAGGGAACTCTTGAATACAACACCGGCATTTTCGACGCTCCGACGGTGGAGCAACTACTCAAATCGTACGAATCCATTCTGAGAGAAATCGTGGACCAACCCGAGCGGCAACTCCTCGACATTCCGCTCACGCCGGGCGTGGAGGAGAGCTATCCCGCGGGTCTGCTCAATTCCGCGAACGAATACAGTAGCGAACAATTCATCTTCTGATTTCCACCCACGGCCGTGAGTGGTTACTTCAATAAAAATCACCGTTTGTGTCTCTGCGGTTAATTAACCACAGAGGTACAGAGACACAGAGAAATCCAAATCGGAACAAACATCATGCTCAAAAGTGACGAAGAAAACCTGATTCTTGCCGAATCCATCGATTCGGTTGACGCAATCAACGCGAAATTCTACGGGAGATTCACCTACCCCTGGCGGCCGAAGAGATTCGAGCAGGCACTCGATCCAACCTTCGAGACCACCATGCTCAATCAAAACCTCGGCGACTGGGACGCCCAAACCTTGAACGGCTCGTTCAAGATCTGGGTGGCCGGCTGCGGCACTAATCAGGGCCTCTACACAGCGTTGCGATTTCCATTCTGCAGCGTCCGCGGCTCAGACGTGTCCGTCAAATCTTTGGAGCTTTCCTCCGCGAGCGCAAAAGAGATGAATCTCTCGAACCTCGAGTTCAGACGAGAAAGCATCAATCAGGTCAACTACAAGGAAGAGTTTGATCACGTCATCTGCACGGGTGTGATTCACCACAACGCTAACCCGCGAGCCACACTGGAGAAGTTGGCGATGGCGATGAAGCCGTCGGGCGTCATGGAAATGATGGTGAATAATCGTTATCACCGCATCGTGAGCGCTGCATTTCAGAAAGCCGTCAGGATCATGAGCGGATACAACGGCCCTGACGACTTCGAAGCGGAGATTCCCATCGCCAGGAAAATCATTGCCGACTTCCCTGTCAAGAATTTCATCTCCGCGATGCTCGACGCGTACCAGTACAAGGACTGGCCGGAGTCGCAGTTCGCCGATGCGTTACTGCAACCCGTTGACTATAGCTACACAGTCGAATCACTCCAGGAACTCGCAGAGAAGTGTGGTCTGGAGTTGCTGATGCCGACAATCAATCTCTTTGACAAGGCAGCAAAGACTCTCTCATGGAACATTGAGTTCAACGATCCGGAACTGCGCGAGCGCTACGACTCGCTACCCGACCTCGAGCGTTGGCAGGTTGCAAACCTGCTGCTGCACGAAAAGTCGCCGATGGTCTGGTTCTACATGCAGCGAAAGGACAGCGGCCGTGCGAGAAAGACCGAGCACCAAGTGTGCGAAGAATTTCTCGACAGAGTCTTCATGAAGAGCAACGTGCAGCAGCGAAGTTACGTGACGGCAAACGGTGGTCCATACCGGCTGTCACCGAACACGCTGAAATTCCCGGCGACTCCGCCGGAAGTTCCAACTCGCAACGTTTACGATTTGGTAGACGGCAAAACTCCAATGCGCGACATCTTCGCGAAATTGGGAATCGAGCCAACGTTCCATATCGTCAATCAGATCCGTATCAAGTTAACGACATCAGTCTTTCCCTATCTCATCGCAAAGCGAAACCTACCAACCACGAGTCGTGACGACCAGCAGGTGTTGGAGGACTACAGCGCGAATAACTTCAATCTCTAAGTAGTTGTAAGGAGCAGCAAATGGATAACACTCGGCTTGTTTCCATACTAGGCAGGTCTGCAAAGCCCAATGGAAAAAACAGCAAGGTCTTTCTCATCAAACCGCCGTACTTCACGCCCTGGACTCCGCCGTTGGGCATCGCGATCCTGAAGACCTATCTTCAGCAGCACGGTTACACCGCACAGTGCGTGGATTTCAACGTGGATCCCGAATTATGGGGGATGCACCATAAGTACTTCACCATTTTGCGTTCGCTGGAAGACGTCTCGATCAACGATGGCTACTCCAAGCTTTGGTGGATCCTGAACGCTCACATGCTGGCGTACGTCAACACTAATGGTGACGCTGCTAAGTGCACGAAGGTTCTCGAGACCGTGGTGCCGCTGTACGGGATCAGCATCGAGCCGAAAGTGATAGAAGCACTGCTTCCGCTGGTCGATAAGTTTTTCAGACGACTCGACTACCTGGTCGATCAGTCCAACCTCGCGGATTTCTCAGTCGTTGGGACGAGCACGTATACAACCTCGCTCGCTTCGTCGCTCTTCATTTTGAAGAAGCTGAAGCAGCAATACCCGCACATAAGAACTGTGATGGGCGGCGGCGTCTTCGCTGACGATCTGGCACTCGGCTCGGATAACCTGGACACGCTCATCCGAGAATATGACTACGTCGATAACATCATTCTTGGTGAAGGTGAATTATTGCTGCTCAAAGTGCTCAACGGCGAGTTCAGCGGCAAGAGAGTGGTGTCCATCAGGGATCTCGGTTCATCGACACTGGGTATGAAAGATGTGCCGATACCTGACTTCTCCGATCTCAACCTCGAAGACTATTACCACCTGACGATCGAGGGTGCTCGCAGTTGTCCTTTCCAATGTTCTTTCTGCTCTGAAACTATTCAATGGGGCGATTACCGGAAAAAACCGATCGACCAGTTTGCCGATCAGGTAATCACGCTGGCCCAGCAGTATCAGAACAACTCCTTCTTCATGGGCGATTCGCTGATGAACCCATACATCAATCCGTTCGCCTCGAAGCTGATCGAACGCAACGCGAATGTTCTCTACGACGGATACCTGCGTGCAGATAAGCCGGTGACGAATCGCAAGTTCGTGAAGCTGTGGGCGGATTCGGGTTGTTATCGCGTCCGGCTCGGAATCGAAAGTGCTGCGTCGCGCGTGCTGGATTCGATGGACAAAATGACCACGCCGCAAGTCATCTCCGACGTCTTGAAGACACTCGCGAACGGCGGAATTCGAACGACCACTTACTGGATTGTCGGCTTTGCCGGTGAGACGGAGAGCGACTTTCAGGAAACACTCGATTTCGTTCGAGAGCATCACCGCTACATCTATGAGCTGGAAGCACATCCTTATTATTACTACCCATACGGGCAGGTTGGCTCACGCTTACACCAGTGTTTTTCGCTCTATCCGGACGAGATCACTGACATCATCAAGTTCAAAGTCTGGGAGATTGAAAATTCCAACCCAACGCGTGAGGAGAGATACGACAGGCTGCGTCGCTTCTCCGCGTTAGCCGGCGACCTCGGCCTTCCGAATATCTACACGATGGCCGAACGTTACCTGGCGGAGGACAGGTGGCATGCGCTCTACCCGCTCGCGGCAAAGGTTTACGAAGGAACCGGGTTCCGCAGTGAGAAAGTTCGCCTGCCGAAGGAAGCTGTCCCTGCGTTCGCGGGAACGCCTTCGTTAGATCGCATTGCGCCGGAAACGAATGTTTTGTGTTACCGGGTCAGCGTCAGCAAGAAGCTGGATGAGGGAACACTTTCCACCGCGCTCGAAAGACTGATTGAGTCGCAACCGTTGCTACAGATGCGCCTACAGGATGGGAAGTACACAACCGTCAACGGCGCGCAAACAAGTAATGAAAGCTTGTTGGTTCTGTGCGAGATCCAGCCGGACAGTCCGGCTCAGGTGGAGGCGCTCAGAACAAAGATCATCGAGAAGCTGGCCGCTGAGATGCGTCCGGAGCGGCGTGGTTCCATTCGCGCTGCGCTCTTCCACGATGGTGAAGATTCTTCTGAATTGATTTTACTCCTGCACAGAGGCATAGGCGATGGCAAGAGCATCGCACTGCTTTTCGAGTCCCTGTTCAGAATCTACGAGCAGTTGGCGAACGAAAAACCAATATCGCTGCGTCCTGTTCCAAAGAGTTATGCGGATTTCATCCGCGAGTTGAAGACAAAGGGCGAGGCACCAGTAGTGTTTTCCGAAAACACGCTGAGTGCGCCGGAGAACGACGGCTCGAAGACGAACTCCGAAACTGTAGTCATCGATCGAACCGTTCTCAGGAGAATGTCCGGTACAGCTCTACGTCACTTCGACTTGAAACCTTTTGAAGTGCTCTCTATCGCCGTGCTGCAAAGTTTGGCGAAGGCGAAGGTGAGCAACGATACGCCGATTGATGCGATGGTTGACTATCGCACGGTATTCGACAAGCTGGAGCTGACTGTTGGACCACTGACTCGTGTCTGCCGGCTTCCGCAAGGCCTGCTGGCTGAGGAAGAGATTTCATCGTCCTTTCTCAGGCAGGCATTGCAATCACTAAGGCAAGCTCCGGCAACTAGCTTGCGCGGTCAGACGTCGTCCAACGAGCAGGATACCGAAGCGCTTCTTCTCAATTTTGAGTACTTCATTGAAGAGCCATGGCTGGGTGGCGATCAATGGCGGCCGGAAGGTTTCCGCGTAAGCACTAATGGTTTGAAACCGGGCTACGGATTGGAGATCGTGCCGCGGCAAACAAGCGACGCTCTCCACGTACAACTCACAAGTCGCGACAATCCTCAGGCAAGTCAGTTAGCGAAAGCTGTTGCTGACAACCTCGCACAACAGGTGGAAGCCATAGTTGACCACTGCGAGCGTTATCTTAGCGCGAAGGAATTCTGGCTTGGCGAGTTGGGCGCTGCGATTTCCAACTCGGAAACTGGTAATGGCAACAATCATCGCGAGCGCGGCTCTATCGTCTGTGACGTCGATGAAGAGAGCCTGAACAAGCTGGCGGCGGAGTGTGACGCAGATAAGTCCGCCGTACTGTTTGCCGTCTACACAATTCTGCTTTCACGTTTGAATGGACGAGAAAAAGTATTGTTAGCGGCGTCTGTCGCCGATGATGAAGAGGTTAACTTCGTTCCGTTGCGACTGAATCCCGCATGGAAGTTGACGTTCAAACAGTTTGTTGAAGAAGTGCAGAGAAAAACGTCACTGGCTTCCAAACACAGAATCTCTTCGTTTGAAGTCGTCGTGGGAGACATTTTTGCCGCGGATCAGAATGCGCTGAGTTCCGCACTCGGCTTTGGATACGTGTTCAGAAACTCCACCGCAAGCGGCTCGGACGGCGCGTGTGAATTCGCACCGCTCGTGGGCCGGGATCTCACTTTGAACGTGTTGCAGAGCGAGCACGGTTTGAGCTTGCACCTGATCTTCGATAAGGGCCAGTTCAAGCAAGCGAGTATGGAAAGCATGAGTGCTCACCTGAGTTCTATCCTGGACCAGGCTAATGAGGACGTGAATAAACAGCTTCAGGCGATCGTCTTCAAACGCAAACACACCCACATTAATCCATCAGAAACCCTGGCCGCTGAAGCATTTCATTTTTAATTGCCGCGAGAACAAGAAGGAGTCGCCCGCATGGTTGCCGTAAGTTCGGAAATAATTTTCTTTGATACCAGGCTCATCCAGGAAAGAGATTACTGGACGGAGAAGTTGTCTGGCGCGACAACGCCGTCCAATTTGCTGCTCGACTACGAAAGACCATCGTTGTATTCGAGTAAAACGGAAACGATCGACATAAATCTCTCCGCAGATTTGTGTCAGAAGCTGGCCCAACTCACCAGCAATTCATCCTTTCTGCTGTACACAACGCTGATGGCAGGACTGAAGATCTGCCTGCATAAATACAATCGCGGCAACACGATTGTGGTGGGAAGTCCGCCACTGAAGGAACTGGGCCGTGCGAACGCCCTCGCGATAGTAGACGAGATCGATCCGTCTCTGTCGTTCAAGGAATTTCTACTTCAGGTCCGCGGGAATCTACTGGAAGCTTACGCGCGGCAGGCTTACCCGTTTGATTACCTCGTCCGGGATCTGGAGGTGAACAGTCTCGACAAGAAGTGTCCCTTGTTCGATATCGCCTTACTTCTTGAAGACATTCATGGGCACCTGCTGGAAGTAAAGCACGACATCACGTTCTCCTTCGCGAAGCGCCCGAACGGCCTCTCAGGACGTGCATCGTTCAATGCTCGCCTATTTACAAGGGAAACCATCGAGCGCGCGATCGCGCATTTCATCAATGTTCTCGAAAGCGCTCTCGACGATAAAAACAAGCGCATCCATGAATTCAGCCTCTTAAGCGCCGGCGAGAGGCAAACACTTCTTTACGGTTGGAACGATACGGCGGCTGCTTATCCGAATGTGAGCATTGTCGAACTCTTCGGGGCGCAGGTTGAGCGCACGCCGGAGGCCACAGCCGTAGTTTATGACGAACAACAGTTAAGCTACGCCGAACTCAATCGACGCGCCAACCAGTTGGCCCACTTGCTGCGGGCCCGCGGCGTTAGACCAGAGACGATCGCCGGCATCTATCTCGAACGTTCACCCGAGTTGATCGTGGCACTGCTCGCCACACTCAAGGCAGGCGCTGCCTATCTTCCACTCGATATCACTTATCCGAGTCAGCGTCTGCGCTACATGATTGCTGACTCGGGTTGTGGCATCGTGCTGACGAAACGATCTTTGGCGGCGGAGATTGACCTCGACCAGGCAGGCGACGCAGAGATCATCTGTTTGGAATCAGAGCAGGATCAGATTGCAGCCGAGAGTGCGGAAAATCCTGCAACTGTTACCGGACCGGAGAACATTGCGTACGTCATCTACACCTCCGGGTCGACCGGTCAGCCAAAAGGAGTGATGGTGACGCATCACGGCCTCGCCAATTACCTGCAATGGGCCACAAATCGTTACGCCGTCAGTGAAGCCGAGGGCGCACCCATCCACTCATCGCTAAGCTTTGATCTGACAGTTACCAGCTTGTTCACTCCACTGCTCGCCGGCAAAAAAGTGCGGCTGCTAAAAGAAGAGCAGGGGATCGACTCGCTGGTCCAGACGCTGCGGAACGAAGGTAACTACAGTCTCCTCAAGATCACGCCCACGCATTTGGAGATGCTCAATCAAATGCTCCTTCCGGATGAGGTGGAACAGGCCGCACGAGCACTCATCATCGGCGGCGAAGCGTTGTGGGGGAAGCAGCTTGATTACTGGCGAACGTATGCTCCACACACAAGGCTGATCAATGAATATGGTCCAACTGAGACGGTGGTTGGATGTTGCGTTTATGAAGTCGGCGAAGGTGAAGAGATTAAAAGTGCCGTACCGATCGGTAGAGCTATTGCAAACACGCAGATGTACGTGCTCGACGCACAGTTGCAACCGGTGCCCGTAGGTGTCGCAGGTGATCTCTACATCGGGGGCGCGGGACTGGCCAGGGGTTACGCCGGGCAGCCTGCGCTCACGGCCGAACGTTTCATTCCGAATCCATTCGCGGAGCGTGGCGGAGAACGACTCTACCGCACCGGGGACATTGGCCGGTGGAATCGCGATGGACAGATAGAGTACCTGGGAAGACGCGACGCGCAGGTAAAAGTGCGCGGCTACCGGATCGAGTTGGGCGAAGTTGAAGCGGCCGTCGCGAAGCACCCGTCAGTGGCGGAATGTGCGGTTGAAGTTCGTGAGGGCGCTAATGGAGATCACCGGCTGGCGTGCTTCGTGGTGACGAAGGCGGATGAATTGAATGTGAGTGAACTGCGGGAGCACCTGCTTGGACTGTTGCCGGAGTACATGATCCCTTCCGCGATCATCGAGTTGGAGCGGATGCCGGTCAGTCCAAACGGTAAGCTCGATCGCGGCAAACTTCCTCAACTGGAAAAGACACACGGTGAGTCAGGAACGTCTTACGTTGCACCGCGGACGCATGTCGAAGAGATGTTGGCGTCGATCTGGACTGAGGTTCTGGGCGCGGAATCTGTCAGCGTCCACGACGACTTTTTCGAGCTTGGCGGACATTCATTGATAGCCACACAGGTGATGTCGCGTGTTCGTGAAGCCTTCAATATAGAACTTCCGGTCAGGAATCTTTTCGAGACGTCTACGATCGCTGAGCTGGCCCAGAGTATCGAGCAGGAACTCAGAGGCAGCAAGGATGTGCAAGCGACCTCAATCGAGCGCGCCCCGCGTGACCAGGACTTGCCGCTGTCGTTCGCTCAGCAGCGTCTGTGGTTTCTCGGCCAGTTGGAATCAAGAACGCCGGCGTACAACATTCCGATCGTCGTACGCTTGACGGGAACGCTCAATGCCAAAGTGCTGGAGCGAAGTCTGAACGGAGTCGTCAGACGTCACGAAATACTGCGAACCAATTTTCGAATGGTGAATGGTCACCCGGCACAAGTGATCGCGCCGGCTCGGGATTTGGAATTTGCGGAGATCGACTTGCGCGATTTGCCGCCATCAGAGAGAGCAGGCGCGGCGACGCGGTTAATGACCGAAGAGGCACGCAAGTGCTTTGACCTGGAAGAAGGCGCGCTACTGACAGCCACCTTGCTGCGGCTCAACGAAGACGAACACATTCTGCTCCTCACAATGCACCACATCATTTGCGATAGCTGGTCCATGAGAATCTTTCTCGACGAGATAGCAGCATTGTACGAGGCCTACTCGTCTGAAAAGCCTTCGCCCTTGTCTGAGCTTCCGCTTCAGTATGCCGATTACGCTGTGTGGCAGCGGGAGTGGTTGCAAGGTGAAGTGTACGAGAAGCAACTCGACTACTGGCGCAAGCAGTTGGCAGGCAGCCCGCCTGTGCTGGAGTTGCCAACCGACAGACCGCGCCCGGCTTTGCAAACCACCAACGGCAGCCGCCAATCAATCTCGTTGTCGTTGGAGTTGACGGAGTCGTTAAAACGGCTAAGCCAAAAAGAAGGCGCGACGCTGTTTATGACACTGCTGGCCGGGTTCAAGGTGCTGCTGAGCCGCTACACCGGGCAGAAGGATATTGCGATAGGCACGCCCATCGCGGGCCGCAATCGCCCGGAAGTTGAAGGACTGATCGGGTTCTTCATTAACACGCTCGTGTTGCGGTCAGACCTTTCAGATAACCCCAGTTTTAGACAGTTGCTCAGGCGAGTCAGAGAAACATCGCTCGCTGCTTACGCGCATCAGGATCT
>DASUPZ010000160.1:0-14221 GCA_036280855.1 Pyrinomonadaceae bacterium
TCTTGTCGATCGACTCCTGGCAACAGACGTCGAGCACATCACTGTCATCGACGATTTCAACGACTTCTACGATCCAACGATCAAGCGGGCGAACATCACCGCGCACCTGAAAGATCCGCGTTACAAACTAAACGAAGTTGACATTCGCGATCAGTCGTCACTCCAACAGGTTTTCAAAAACAACAACTTCGACTGCGTGGTCCATCTCGCCGCGCGCGCAGGCGTGCGTCCCTCACTCACGGAACCACAGCTCTACACCGAAACAAACATCAACGGCACGCTAAACCTGCTCGAGCTCGCACATCAAAACAACGTCAAGCAATTCGTTTTCGGCTCGTCGTCATCCGTCTACGGCATCAACGCAAAGGTCCCGTTCAGCGAAGACGATCCGATCCGCCAACCCATCTCGCCTTACGCAGCGACAAAAGGCGCGGGCGAACTGCTGTGTCACACTTACTCTCATCTCTACGGCCTGCGCTGCATCTGCCTGCGCTTCTTCACGGTCTATGGACCACGCCAACGTCCGGATCTCGCGATTCACAAATTCGCGAAGCTGATAACGCAAGGCAAACCAATTCCGGTTTTTGGCGACGGCACCACGCGCCGCGATTACACGTATGTTGACGACATCATCGACGGCGTCATGGCCGCAATCGTTTACGACAAGCGAGACTACGAAGTGATCAACCTCGGCGAATCACGAACCGTTGAGCTCCGGGAACTCATCCAACTACTCGAAAAAGAGCTCGACACGCATGCGACGATCGATCGCCAGCCACCGCAACCGGGCGACGTTCCGCAAACATTTGCCGACATTACCAAGGCGCGAGCGCTGCTCGGCTACGACCCGAAAACCCAAATTGAAGAGGGTTTGCGCCGCTTCGTGGAATGGTTTCGGATGAAAAACGCATAAACTGCTAAAATGCCAGCCGGCGTGTCGCCACGGACGCGCCCAACACGACTCTGCTAATGAAAATTCTCGACGAACAGGAACAACTGACCCCCCATTCGCCGCCGATCTCTCTGGACGGCCGTCCCGATATTTCAGTTTTCCTGCCGGTTTACAACGAAGAACCCAACCTGCTGCCCCTCCACGCCAAGCTTGATGAAGCGCTCAAGTCTCTCGGGCGTTCGGCGGAGATAATTTACGTCGACGATGGTTCGACCGACGGAAGTCTAAAAATCCTGCGCGAGATTGCCGAACTCGATCCACGTGTGCGCGTAGTTGCCTTGCGCAGGAACTACGGTCAAACGGCAGCGATGGCGGCGGGCATCGATGCCGCGAGTGGCGAAGTGCTCATCCCGATGGATGCTGATCTTCAGAACGATCCG
The DNA here is from genome assembly GCA_036280855.1 of Pyrinomonadaceae bacterium. Taxonomy (GTDB): domain Bacteria; phylum Acidobacteriota; class Blastocatellia; order Pyrinomonadales; family Pyrinomonadaceae; genus PSRF01. The sequence goes on from DASUPZ010000160.1 coordinate 1,333, forward strand.
GCCGACATCATCCGTCTCTTGCAAAAGCTCGACGAAGGCTACGACGTAGTTTCCGGTTGGCGGAAAAACCGGAAAGACAAAATGGTCACGCGCAAGATCCCGTCGATGCTCGCGAACCGTTTGATCTCGTGGATCGGCGGCGTTCCACTTCACGACTACGGCTGTTCCCTCAAGGCTTATCGTCGCGAGTCGTTGCAGGACGTACGCTTGTACGGCGAGATGCATCGCTTCATTCCGATCTACGCGGCGTGGGCCGGCGCTCGCGTGACAGAAATACCCGTCGAACATCACGCGCGCACGATGGGTAAGTCCAAATACGGACTGTCACGCACGCTCAAGGTCGTGTTTGATCTGATGACGATCAAATTCATGGCCTCATATCAAACGAAACCGATTTACGTATTCGGTATGTTTGGCATTATGGCATTTGTCATCTCGATCCTAAGTGGTCTGTATGCAGTCTATATGAAGCTCAGCGGCGAAGCCGACTTCGTGCAAACGCCGATGCCCATTCTCAGCGTCGTGATGTTTGCGGTTGGTATTCAATTTCTATTGATGGGTCTAACCGCCGAGATGCTGGTGCGCACGTATCACGAGTCGCAAGCCAAGTCTATCTACGCCGTGCGCGAACGTTTAGGTTTCAAGAACGAGAAGTAACGATGTGCGGAATTACCGGTTGGGCCAATCTCGATACTCACGCGCCACCTCCTGACGGCGCCCGAGAACTGTTACACGCGATGTGTGAACGCATGGTCCATCGTGGTCCGGATTCCGAAGGTCTGTTCGTCGCGAGCGGTGTCGCACTCGGCATGCGCCGCCTGGCGATCATCGATCTCGTAACCGGCGAACAACCAGCCTTCAATGAAGACAAGAGCGTGGCCGTAATTCTCAACGGCGAGATCTACAACTATCGCGAACTGCGCACCAACCTCGAGCGCCGTGGACACTCTTTTCGAAGTGCTTCAGATACGGAAGTTCTTCCGCATCTCTACGAAGAGTATGGCGACCGCATGCTCAGTGAGCTCAACGGCATGTTTGCGTTTGCGTTGTGGGACAGCAGACGCCGCCGTTTGCTTATCGCTCGCGATCGCTTCGGCGAGAAACCGCTCTACTGGGGAATTTTCGACCAAACGCTGCTGTTTGCTTCAGAGCCCAAGGTGCTGCTGGCCCATCCCGGGGTGAAACCATCGCTCAATCTACAAGCGCTGCGACAGTATCTCTCCTTTGATTACGTGCCCGCGCCGCTTTCGATCTACCAGGGTATTAACAAACTTCCAGCGGCGCACAAACTCGTGCTTGAAAATGGTCGTGTTGAAGTAGATCGATACTGGCAACTCAGCTACAAAACGGTACAACCGGCACCATCCGAAGAAGAAGCCGCCGAACATCTTCGTGAACTGATGGCGGACGCCGTGCGCATGCGTCTTGTTTCGGACGTGCCGCTCGGCGTGCTCTTGTCAGGTGGCGTTGATTCGTCGGCAGTGACTGCGCTCGCAGTACGCGCCTCCAGCGAACCGGTAAAAACGTTTTCCATCTCGTTTGCCGAAGCATCGTTTGACGAGTCGGCTTACGCTCGGAGTGTGGCGAAGTTTCTCGGTACGGATCACCACGAAGAACGCCTGAGCGCAAATCTCGCGGCGAATCTCGTCAGCGAGATCGGCGCATGGATGGATGAGCCTTTCAGCGATCCTTCACTCGTACCCACGTATCTCTTGTCGCGGTTTACACGCAAGCACGTGACGGTCGCACTCGGCGGCGACGGTGGAGATGAGTTGTTTGCCGGTTACCAGATGTATGCGGGGCTTCGCTGGGCCGAGGTTTACAAACGCATTCCGTCCGTCGTACGCGGGGGTATTATTGAACCGTTAGTCAGGTTGTTGCCGGTCAAAACGAAGAACCTGTCATTCGATTACAAAGCGCTGCGATTCGTTACCGGAGCGAAGTACGATCCGGTTGTGCGTCACCACGTTTGGTTTGGTTCGTTCACACCGGAAGAACAACTGCAATTGTTTACTCCCGAAGCACTCGCTGCCACCGACAATGAGATCTACGCGCAGGCGCGACAGTTTGCTGACGAATGTGACAGTGAAGATCTGGTTACGCGCATGCAGAGCATCGACACGCGTCTGTATCTCGCCGAAGACATTTTGACGAAAGTCGATCGCGCGAGCATGGCTGTGTCGCTCGAAGTGCGCGCACCGTTTCTCGATCCGCGCGTGGCGGAATTCGCGGCGTCGCTGCCCTGCAATTACAAACTGCGAGGTCAGAAGACGAAATACATTCTGAAAAAAGCAGTCAGAGATCTGCTGCCGCCGTTTGTGACAAAGCGAGGGAAGAAAGGCTTCGGCGTGCCTGTGGCTGAATGGTTGAAGGAGAAGTTGCGACCGCTCGCGCGAGACCTGCTATCGCCCGAACGTGTGCGTCGTGCAGGTGTTTTCAATGCCAACTACATCGCACGTTTGCAAGACGAACATGAACGCGGCGTGGCCAACCATCGCAAGCTCCTCTGGACATTGTTGATGTTTGAGCTCTGGCACGAAAGCTTTGTCGAGACACCGCGGCGAATTGAGACGTCAATTCTTCGATGAACGATCTCTTTCAGTCCGCGTATGACCAGCTCTTCTCCTGGTGTCGAGAACATGATTTCGCCGGACACGATCCGTTCGATGCATTGAACAGCCGCCTGTTTCAATCCACGCCGCTCGCCGGGTCCCGCAACGCTCGTTTCATCTGGACTCAAGTCGTCAAAAGATCTCCTGCTGATCTTCGAACACTCGCGCGTGTGCCCGCGCAGCCAAACGCGAAAGGAATCGCTTTGTTTGCGCTGGCGGGGATCTCAAATTACCGGCGCGCGAGGATAGACGAAGCGACGGTTCGTAGTTTTCTTTCGCAGTTGCTGTCGATGAAGCTCGACGGTTATGCAGGTGCGTGCTGGGGTTACAACTTCGACTGGCAGAGTCGAAACTTCTTTGCGGCGAAGGACACGCCGACGATCGTGCCGACAGCTTTTGCCGCGCGGGCTTTGATCGAAGCTGGACATGATTTACAGGATGCGCCGGATTTGCAGGATGAATGCGTCCGGGTTGCGCGGAGTGTTTGTGATTTTATACTTCGAGATCTGCCGCGGACGGTTGATAGCGATAGGGAGCTGTGCTTTAGCTATGCTCCGAACTCAGACACGCGTATCTTCAATGCGAGCCTGCTCGCTGCGGAAGTGCTCGCGTGTGTGGGTCGGTTAACCGGAGAGCGCGAGCTTCTCGAGACAGCGGAACGTGCCACGCGTTACGTGGTGAACAATCAACACTCCGATGGATCCTGGGTCTACGGCACCGATCCGAAACAAGCGTGGATCGATAACTTCCACACTGCCTATATCCTGTTTTCTTTGAAGCGCATCATCAAAGTCACCGCGTTCGACGCGGAGTTTCAACCGGCGCTGGAGCGTGGGTATCAATACTGGAAGAACAACTTCTTTCTTGCGGAGGGTTGGCCGAAATACTACCATGACCAGCTTTATCCAGCGGACGCGCATGCAGCGGCGAGCGCCGTTGTCACTTTTCTCGAGTGCCGAGACATGGACGAAGACGCGCCGCGGTTGGCCCAGAAGGTTGCGTCGTGGACGATCGAAAACCTGCGCGACGACCGAGGATTTTTTTATTATCAACGACGCCGTTTCTACACGCTTCGCAAACCCTACATGCGCTGGACGCAGGCCTGGATGCTCTACGCGCTGGCGCGTTTGCTCGAGGAACAAACTGCCTGAATGCCAATCGCAGCCGACGTAATTCTTGGAAGCGACGTTCGGATCTTCCAGCCCGATCTGGTCAACCTTTATGGCTGCTCGATCGGTGCAGAAACGAAGATCGGCGCGTTTGTCGAGATTCAGAAGAGTGCGACCATCGGAGCGCGTTGCAAGATCTCGTCACACAGTTTTGTGTGTGAGGGCGTAACGATCGAAGATGAGTGCTTCATCGGTCATGGCGTGATGTTCACAAACGACATCTATCCGAGTGCCGTGAACATCGATGGAACGCCGCAAACTGAAGCCGATTGGCAAGTGGTGAAAACAACTGTTAAGAAGCGTGCGAGCATCGGCAGCAACGCAACGATCATCGCGGGCGTTACGATAGGTGAGCGGGCTTTGATCGGCGCAGGTGCAGTGGTGACGAAAGACGTTCCCGATTTCGCGATCGTTGCGGGCGTGCCTGCGCGCGTGATCGGAGACGTTCGCAAAAAGACATGATCAAAGTCGGTGTAATCGGTTACGGCTACTGGGGACCGAACCTGGTGCGCAATTTCATGGCGGCGCCGGGTTCGGAGGTGACGCGCGTTTGCGATCTGCGCAGCGAACGTCTGTCGTCGCTGGGGAAAATTTATCCCGCGCTCAAGTCGTGTAGCGACGCGTCTGAGTTGATCCACGATCCGCAGATCGACGCGGTCGTGATCGCCACGCCGGTGTCATCGCATTTTGAGTTGGCTATGGCGGCTTTGAAGGCCGGCAAGCATGTGCTGGTCGAGAAACCACTCGCCGCCACGTCCGATCACGCCCGCAAGCTTGTCGACGAAGCGGCCGCGCGAAACGTTGTGCTGCTGGTGGACCACACGTTTGTTTACACCGACGCCGTCCGAAAGATTCGCGAGCTGATCGCGTCAGGCGCGCTCGGCGAGATCTATTACTACGATGCAGTGCGCGTGAACCTTGGCCTGTTTCAACACGACGTCAACGTGATCTGGGATCTCGCGATTCACGATCTGTCGATCATGGACTGCGTACTTCCGGCAAAGCCGGTGGCAATCTCCGCAACGGGAATCAGCCACGTTCCCGGCCAACCGGAAAACGTCGCTTACATAACACTCTTCTTTGCGAGCGCGCAGATCGCACACGTTCACGTCAACTGGCTCACGCCTGTAAAAGTTCGGCACACGTTGATCGGCGGCAGTGAGAAGATGATTCTCTACGACGATCTCGAACCGAGCGAGAAACTGAAGGTCTACGACAAAGGCATAAACGTCACCCGTGGACCAGAAGACGTTTACAAAATGCTGGTGAGCTATCGTTCGGGTGACATGTGGGCGCCGCGACTCGACAATACGGAGGCTCTGCAAACTGAAGCGCTGCACTTCATCGATTGCATCGAAAACAAGAAGCAGCCGGAGACGGATGGACCAGCGGGGCTGCGCATGGTCAACATGATCGAAGCCGCTGAGACTTCACTGCGCGATCGCGGCAGGCTGGTCGAGATCCAGTGGTGAGCACCGATGCGTCTCTGGATCGATCTTGCAAACTCGCCTCACGTTCCATTTTTCAAAGCACTGGCTAAACGATTTATCGCGCAGGGTCACGAGATCGAGACCACGGCGCGCGAGTTTGCTGAAACGATTCCAATGGCCCATGCCGCGGGCTTCAAGCCGTACGTGACCGGTGTTCATGGTGGTCGTGCCGTGCCGGCGAAGGCGGCAACTTTGATCAGTCGCGCCTGGGCGCTTGCGCGTTGGGCGCGAAAGCAAAAATTCGATCTGGCGATCAGTCATAATTCATACTCGCAAATCGTGGCGGCGCGTGCGCTCGGAATTACAACCGTCACACTCATGGATTACGAACACCAGCCGGCGAACCATCTTGCGTTTCGGCTGAGTTCGCGGATCATCGTTCCGGCCAGTTTTCCGGAGGAAAGTTTGCGGCGTTTCGGAGCGAGTGCGCGGAAGGTGCGTCGATATCACGGCACGAAAGAGGATGTTTACCTCGCCGATTTCGAGCCTGACCCGCTGTTTGGCAAGCAGTTGTGCGAGCTTGGCGTGAAACCGGATAATGTGCTGGTCCTGATGCGACCACCGGCGCATGACGCGCTGTATCATCGTTTTCAAAACACGTTATTTGATGAAGCGTTGGCGATGTTGTTGGCTGATTCGCGTGTGCAGGTGATACTGCTTCCGCGGAGTGAAGCGCAGCGGGCTGAGTATGCGAGGGCTTCGAAGTCTTTGATTGTGCCTGAGTCGCCGTTGGATGGTCCTAACTTGATCGCTGCGAGCGATCTGGTGATCAGTGCGGGTGGAACGATCAATCGAGAAGCCGCGGCGCTTGGGATTCCGGCAGCGAGTATTTACGCGGGGAAGTGGGCGGCGGTTGATGAAGCGCTGGTGAGGGAACACAGATTAACGCGGATTGCGGACGCGGATCAGTTGCGTGAGTTGGCGGTGCGAAAGAAGGATCGTGTGAAGCCGCGGCGCGCAGTAGAGGTGATCGATCAAGTAGTGCAATTGATATTTGATGAGAGCGGAACGAACTAGACAGTCAACGATCGATGCGAGCGTGGTGCGTGTGCCCGGACGCGCGCCGCGGTGGATTGTGCCGTCCGTCAAGGCTGGGCTGGTGGTTGCGGACGCGGTTATTGCTGCGGCCTCGTTTATCGTCGCTTTTTATGTTCGTGAGGGAGTGCCTGTCTTTGCGGACGGCAGCATGGCGTGGAGCGATCGTTTTGCACCGTATGGGGCGCTGCTGTTGTTTGTCGTTGCGATCAGGCTGCTGAGTTTTCATCATTACGATCTCTATCGCGTTCGTGGTGAGTTCTCACTCGTTGACGACGGCATACGGATCTTCAAAGCCACTGCGATCGGCTCGCTGCTGATCGTCGCAGCCGCGTTTTTATATCGTGGTGGTTTCGAGTTTCGCGCGTTCTCATACGCGCGCAGTGTGTTTGTCTACGACTTCGCATACGTTCTCATCGGCGTGGGTCTCCTTCGACTCGTGATGCGCACAGCGCAAACATTTGTTCGCGAACGACAGATCAACTTGATTCCCACGCTCGTCGTCGGTCGTGGACCAGAAGCGTCGTTGTTTATCCGCGAGATGCGGGAACGACCGGCGCTCGGCTATCGCGTCATCGGCGTCGTCGAAACAGAACTGAGCGCGTTATCGACCGTTGAAACTTACGAAGGCGTCCCGGTCATCGGAAACCTGAACACGTTACCCGAAGTGATCCGCGATTCAGGTGCAAACGAGGTGATCATCGCCGACAGCCAGGTGAATGGTGATGCGTTGTTTGAAGTGATGATGCGATGCGGGCGGCGACGTGGTGTCGAGTTTCGCATCGCGCCGAGTTTGTTCAACTGCCTGCCACGCAAAACCGAGATCGATCAGATCGGCGTGCTGCCGATGATCCGTCTCTTTCGCGAGCCACTCTCAAACAGCGCCCGGATCCTGAAGCGCACCTTCGATCTGATCTTCTCCGCACTCGCGATCCTGCTTCTGCTGCCCGTGTGGCTGCTCATCGCGTTGCTCATCAAGCTGGATTCAAAAGGCGCGGTTTTTTACACACAGGAACGCGTGGGCATGGATGGCCGCCTGTTTCTGCTTTACAAGTTTCGCACGATGGCGGCCGGCGCGGACCCCGAACTCCATCGCGAATACCAGCGCGCGTTTATCGCCGGACGCGCCGAAGCAAATCTCGGCGACGAACAAAAGCCGACTTACAAGCTACTCACCGATCCCCGTATCACACGCATCGGAAAAATTCTGCGACGCACGAGTCTCGACGAAGTGCCACAGCTTCTGAACGTGTTAGCCGGTGACATGAGCCTGGTTGGACCACGCCCGCCGATTCCATACGAAGTTGAAGCATACGAACTCTGGCATCGTAAGCGGCTCGACATGAAGCCCGGACTGACGGGGCTGTGGCAGGTTTCCGGGAGAAATCGTCTACCGTTTGAAGAGATGGTGAGGCTCGATCTGTTTTACATCGAGAACTGGTCGTTGCTGCTCGATCTGAAGATCATTTTGAGAACCGGCTTTGTAATGCTGAGCGGCCACTGATCACGGAGCTAAACCCGCGAGCGCGATCTCGAGCAGCAGGATCTTTTTAATCCCGCGGTAAAGTGGCTCAATTTCGCAGTTCTCCGTCAACGCGTGCGTTTCGCTGCATGGACCAGCACCGGTCGAGATTGAACTGATACCTGCAAGGAGCGCGGCGCTCGAGTTGTTTGAACCTGCATTTCCAATCGGCGGATCGAAACCCATCGCGCGATGCACGGCTTCAGCCATCTTGACCAGGTGCGACTCGCGGTTACCCGGCAAAACAGCCGCGGGCGACGAAGAAATAACTTCGGTCTTGACCGTCATCCCAACGCGCTTTGCTTCTTCGTCGAGAATGGCCGCGATCTTCTGTTCCAGATCCGCGATCACTTCGTTACTCGTCGAACGCAGATCAACCGAGAACCACGCGTCGGAGGCCTTTGCATTTACAACTTCCGAACCGCCAAGCATGCCGATGTTCAGGTTTGACGAAGGATTGGTAGGAACCTTCAACTCGTAAATGCGTGCAATAGCTCGCGACATCGGTAAAGTTGCTGAATACGGCGGTGTGCGTGAGCGCGTGTGGCCGCCTGGTCCAATGAAGTGATGGCGATACCAGTTGATCCCGATGCCGGCATAAGTGAAACCTTCATAGCCGCCGTCGAGTGCGACGTAGTAATCAACTTTGCCTTTGTTTTCTTTCGTGTAGTGCTCCGCGCCGGCCATGCTGGTTTCTTCTTCCGTGGTGAAGAGAAAAACGATGTCGCCCTTAGTCTTTATCTTTGCTGCGTCGAGCGCGCGAATGGTCGCCAGCAGCGCTTCGATGTTTCGCGTATCATCGCCGACGCCCGGAGCATAGACCCGGCCGTCGCGAACAGTAGCTTTGATCTTTAGACCGGGTTGAAAAACTGTGTCGAGGTGAGCATCGAAGACGGCGACTGGACCACCACCGGTTCCCTTGCGAGTGGCGATCAGGTTGCCGGCGGAATCGTAGCGAATCTCGAGCTTGTGTTTTCGCAGCAGGCTTTCGATGTACTTAGCGCGTTCCTGCTCATGTTGCGAGGGCGCGTTGATCTCGGTGATGGCGATCCACTCGCGCAGTATCGCGTCGCGGTCTTTGTCGATGTGATCGAAGGCCGCTTTCACACGCGGATCGTCTTGAATTGATTTAACCTGTTCAGCATACGACGGCGATTGGGCGGAAACGCTGGACAGGACAACCAGGAGTTGCAGGAGTAAAAGAATCAGGCGCATACCGGCATTCTAATATGTCCAGGACGATTTCGAATGCAATTATTGTTTGTCTTTTCCTCATCGCACTATTCGCGCCTCATTCAATCGCTTTAACACAGGGCGCGTGGCTCCTCGGCATGACTCTCTGGGTCGTCCGGTTCGCTTTCTACCCGCGCCCGACGCTTTCGCGCTCACCGCTTGATTACGCCCTCTTTGGTTTTTTCATTCTCAGCGGGATTTCGGCAATCTTTTCTTATAGTCCGATCACTTCGGTCGGAAAGATGCGCGCGGCGAGTTTGTTCACGATCGTTTACCTCGTGTCGCAGAACGTGAGTTCGCTTCGCGTGGCCCGCCTCCTTGCGCTCACGTTGATCGGGTCGTGCATGATCAATGTCTTCCTGACGGTAGGTACGCTGGCGATTGGAAAAGGTGTGAAGGTGCAGGGAGTTGCTCCTGAAAGCCCGCTCGCGAAAGCCGTATTTCGCACGAGGACGGTCACACAACCAACGCCGATCGTTAACGGCGACATCATTTGGGAAGTCGATGAAAAGCAGGTTGGAAGTCCTGAAGAACTTGCTTCAGCCCTCGCGTCCGGATCTCCTGTCGCGAAAGTGAGGATCTACCGCGTCGAATGGATGCCGGTGCTCGAGGTTCCGCGCGGGCAGTTATTGCCGGGAACGAACGTGTTGCAGCAGTTAGGAATCACTGATTGGTCGCGCGGACGCGACTGGCGCGCGACGGGGTTTTTCAACCACTGGACCACTTACTCGGAAGTGCTGCAACTGATCGCATCACTTGCGCTCGGAATGTTTCTGGCGCTGTGGCAAAAAAAGAGTTTGACGGGATTGTTGCTGGTGCTCGCCACTGGCGGACTTGTGTTCGCACTCGCGATGACGGTAACGCGGGCGTCCTGGATTGGCTTTGCGGCTTCAGCGGCGTTAATGGTGTTGTTGACGTCCTCGCGTCGCACCATCCTGATCGTCGGCGCATGTGCGATACCGCTTGTCCTTGCAAGTGTGTTCCTGCTGCAACAAAAACGCAGCATCGGTTTCATCGACAGGAAAGATCAATCTACAAGCTGGCGCGAAATGGTCTGGCGAGAAGGTTTCGATCTGCTTGTCAGCAAACCACGGCATCTTGTTTTCGGTGTCGGTATTGATTCGATTAAAGGTCACTGGCGCGAGTGGGGACTTTTCGATAACGGTCGCCAACCGATCGGCCACATGCACTCAAACCTTTTGCAGATCGCACTCGAACGCGGCGTCCCCGCGCTGATTGTTTGGCTGATCTTGTTTTATCTCTACGCGCGAATGCTCTGGCAAATACAACGTCGTCGCGAAGCCGAAAGCCTCGCCGGCAAAACTCACGATTTCCCGCGCGGCCTCGCGTTAGGCGCGCTGGGTGGAGCGCTCGGCTTCTTCACGAGCGGCCTGGTCCATTACAACTGGGGCGACTCAGAAGTAGTTACTGTTTTCTACTTGATAATGGGATTGTGTTTGATAGTTGAAAGGACCAATCAACAGGTTACGGATTCACGTGTCAGCCTGTAGCGGGTGCTGATAACGTTCGATGTGATCGCCGTCGTATGCCCCTTTTTGAAAACAGTTCGAACACTCAACCACGTAAGTTGCTTTGATCTTTGCCTCACCACGAGAGAGATCGGGAAACAGAATCTGCTTCTCGTTGCAGTGCTCGCATGTGAAACGGAGATACCACTCTCCGGGGATCAGGATACGCATTCGTTAAATCCTCGATGTCACTAACGGGCGAGAGGACCAGGGCTTAAGTGTCTCCTCTTATAAGGGCAGAGGTCGGCGGGCGTCAAGAAGAATGGTGCGGGAAAGCGGATACAGGTCAAATAGGCTTATAGGACCCTTCGGCCTATTGCTTTCCCACCGCGACGATGCGCTCGATGATCTTCGGATCGTCAGGCAAAAGCCCCGACTTGGGCAGGCGCGGGGTCAGCGTAACCCAGTTTTTATCCATCGCAAACACCTTCCGAAAGAGGGGCAAGGATTCATCCACGCGACCCATGTTAACGAGGGCGACGGCGTGCCAGTAGATCATCTCTGCGTTGTCAGGCACCAACTTCTCGGCGGCCGAATACTCGCGCAGTGCCGCTTCGTTGTCTTTCTTTTCAACGGCCAGGTCACCGGCGTTCATGTGATTGTAGGCGCGTTGTAGCTTCACCAACCTGCGTAGTTCTTTCAGCGGCTCAGGATTGTCGTCAACACGCAGATCAAACGTGCGATCTTTCCACGCTTGTCCCGTCGGTTTCCCTGTTACGACGATCAGCGCCGCCGACTGTTTACCGCGAATGTCGCCGCCCGCCGCTTCCGCTGCATCAAGCGCGGCCAGCATTCGCTCAGCGAGATCGCCTTTGGTGTTTTCAAACGCGCGCGCCATCGCCGGCCAAACCTTGTCGTTGAGCATCAGGTTGGCCTGCACCGAAAAGTTGGTGCCAACGATGTGTCCTGCTGCCTGAATATCGTTCTTGCCTGTGAAGGCGTTGACACGTCCCTGGGCGTCAATCATCGCCACTTGCCTGACTTCTCTGGCCTCGTCCTTGGCGAGCAGCTCTTTCAATGCGTCAGGCGCGCTCTTTCCGCCGCGCATCAGTTCCAGACCATTCTTCCCGTAACTCGGATCGACGAACGACTGCGTTGCCACTGCCCCAACACCCGCTTCAGCCCACGCGACGATCGAACCAACCGAAAACCAGTGTGACTGCACGGCCACACCCAGCTCGCCCGTCGCCGGATCGCGCGCGACGATCGAATACGTATGCACCGGTCGCGAATAGGTCGACTGAGTGGTGGAAACCGGCGCCGTGAAGGCGAAGAAACTGATCAATAGAAGAAACACAACGCTGACGCGCATAGAAACCTCCGGGTATTCACGAGACAAACGGATAGAACGGCGTGTTACGAAAAATCCAGAACGAGAGAACCACGAAGCTTATGGCATAGACGTACGGCGCGGGTAGCGTAAATGGCCGCGGCATGCGTCCACGCAGGACTGTCACGCTATAACGCACAAGCAGAAATATCAAAAACGGGATCGCCAACAGCAAGAGGGGATTGAGAGTAAAAGCAGTTGCGAGATCTCCGTGAAGAATTTCGTGCAACGCGCGAGTAGATCCACAACCGGGACAGGTAAAGCCGGTGATGGATCGAAACAGGCAGGAGGGAAAGTAACCTGACTTGCCAGGTTCAAACACAAACAAGTACGCGGCGCCTGCGATCAATAACAACCAGATCGTGATGAGGGTAGAACGCCGGTGCATTTTGATTGTGGTAAATACTTGCGGGGTTCAAAATTTAGAACCAGCCCTTTTTATTCTGAATGTACGTTCTCACAAAATCTTCGTCTGACTTCGTCAGATAGATTATGCCTTCAATGATGCCGATAACACCTCCGACTCCGCACGTCAGGGCAGTGATCACGATCTGGATAATTCCCTCCGTCGTGTAGCCGAGAATGAATTTATGTACTCCCAACCCGCCGACGAGAATCGCGCAAATACCGGCGGGGATTTTTTTGTCGGCTCCGAGGGCTTTCCAGTCTGCGATCGCGCCCGGATGAACTGACTGCATCGGTTGATAACCCACGCCGCCGCTTACCGGAGCGAGTTGTGCCTGACAGTTTGAACAATACTGCGCCAGATCATCGTTTATGGCGCCGCATTTCGTGCAGTATCTGGTCATCGTTTTGACGTCTCCGACGAAGAACTGAGTGGTTCCCTGGCCAGGTAAAAGAATCCTTAGCTCTGGGTTAGCTGATGTTTATTGGCGGTGGTGGGGGCGCGCCTGCTTTGCGTTTCTCGAAAATCGCCACGCCGAGCAGTCCGCCGAGAATCGCGAAAAC
>DASUPZ010000161.1:0-17845 GCA_036280855.1 Pyrinomonadaceae bacterium
ACGGGCAGAAAGAAGGCTTCTACACGCAACGCGACCAGCCTGTGCCGATCAGCGTTTACGGGAAATTCAAACTCGAAGGTGAGCGAAAGGCGCAGGAAGAGCACGCCCGCACGATCGTCGTGCGCACGGGTTATATTTTCGGTCCACACGGCAAGAATTTTTTGAGTAACGTGATCCTGTGGGCCGCGCGTGGTCAAAAATTGAAAGCGATTCACGATTACTGGGGAACGCCGACTTACGGGCGCGATCTCGCGATTCGTCTGCGCGAGCTGGCGGTTATGGACCTGCCCGGCGTATATCACGTCGTCAATTCAGGTGAAGGAGCGAGTTTCGAAACATTCACTTTGGAGGCGTTTCGGCTGGCAGGATTTAGCCCGGACATGGTAGAAGTTGTCGCGGGTGATTCACTTGGGAGGCCTGCTCCCCGCCCGCGCAACTCGAAATTGAAGTGCTTGTTGTCAGAAGCAGTTGGATTGTCGCCATTGCCCCCCTGGCAGGAAAGCCTGGCCCACTTCGTTAGAGGCTCGTGGAAATAGGTCCTATATGTCCTATAGGACCTATGAAAGCCGCCCCCTACAAAGGTTTCCGAGGGTTTGATATTATTTCCACCTCTATTTTTATTTGAAAGCCGGAACAAAAGATGTCGCAAGATAACCGTTTGATGTCGATCCCCGCGGTCGAACGCTCCCTCGACCGTCCGCTCAACGATATTGGGCAGGTCAGGTCGTATGGGCCGGCGGCCAGCGAACCCAGTCAGCTCCGCGATTACCTGTTCGTGGTGCTGAAACGGAAGTGGCTGATCCTCAGTCTTTGTCTGGTGGTGACCTCCCTCGTTGCGGTCCAGATGTTTCGCCAGCCCTCGATTTACGAGGCGGCAGCGACCGTGCGGATCGAGCCGAGAAGCAAGAACATTCTCCAGAGCAGAGACTTCGTGATCAACGCCCAGCCCGACGCGAATTTCTGGGGTACGCAGATCAAACTACTCCAGAGTCCGGCACTCGCCCGCCAGGTGGCGCTGAGTTTGAACCTTCAGAACGATCCGAAGTTTTTCGGCAGCCAGGCGCAGGGAGGAATCTTCACTGCCCTGCGGCGAATGGTTTCGACTGACAGTAAACCAAAACCTTCCCCGGCTCGTCAGGGTGGTCTTGAAGTCGTTGGCCAGGCACAACTCCGCGACGATCCTCTTAGTCCGGAAGAACTCGCCGCTCTCGAGCCTTACGAAGATGCGATCATCGGCTCGGAAAAAGTGGAAGGAATCGTCGGCACAAATCTCGTCATCATTAAATACCAGCACACCGATCCGGAAATGGCCCAGAAGGTGGCCAACGCGCTCGCAGAAGTGTTCAAAGCAAACAACATCGAGCGCGCAAACATGACCTCGTCAAATGCCGGAGAACTCCTTGCGCGTGAGATTGCTTCGCTTCAGGAGAAGATCAGGCAGGACCAGGACGAGTTGTTCAACTTCGCGCGGGATCGAGGATTGCCGCCGACGATGGACGCCGCGCTCAACGTTGAAGCGCAGCGTCTGGCTGATCTGAGCAAGCAGGTTCTGGACGCGGAAAACCGTCGCAAGAATGCGGAAGCAGTTTATCTGAATGCAAAGAACTCGAGCGATGTACTTTCGATTCCCGATGTGCAGAGGTCGGGACGCATCGCCAGCATTCAGGAAAGAATCTCCGGGCTCGAGGAAAAGAAAGCGGCCCTCGCTGTTACCTACACGAAGGAATGGCCGGAATATAAAAGAACCGAAATGGCCATCAAGCGGCTTGAGGGTGAACTGGAAAAGGCCGTCCAGGAAACCATCAATTCGCTGAAGGCGCAGTGGGAAGCGGCGCAGAATCATGAAGCAAGTGTGCGCCAGCGGTACGATCAACAGCGGGGCACCACCAATGAGCAGACCCGCGATCAGATCGAAATGGCCGCGTTCGCCCAGAAGCTCGAGACGAGCAAGCAGTATTTGAACACGCTGCTCCAGAAGCAACGCGAAGTTCAGATCGCGCAGGGCGATCCGGGCAGCGACGTAAACATCGAAAACTACAGCCGCGTACCGAGAGCGCCCGTCGGCCCGGCGCGCCTGCGAAACGTTATGATCGCGTTGGCGTTGTCGCTCGTCGCGGGTATCGGTCTTGCCTTCCTGCTCGATTTCCTCGACGACACAGTGAAGTCGCTCGACGACATCGATCGTTACATTCACCTGCCTGCGCTCGCGATGATTCCGGCAGGCGCCGGCAATCCGCGTTTGAAGGGACTGCCGCAGCCCCGCCCCGGACCTGGAGAAAGTACGGCACTCGCGATGATCGACGATGTGAGATCGCCGATTGCTGAGTCGTACCGTCACTTGAGAACGTCGTTGTTGCTCTCGTCGGCGGGTCAGCCGCCTAAAACGATTCTCGTTACGTCAAGCCAGCCTTCAGAAGGAAAGACGACGACTGCTATCAACACTGCGTTCATGCTGGCGCAAACCGGCGCTGAAGTTTTGATCATCGACTGCGACTTGCGACGGCCGCGTTTGCACGCGCAATTTGAAGTTTCGAATTCAAAAGGCCTGACAACCTGGCTCTCGGGTGAAAAGGATCTCAACAACCTGCTTCAGCTGTGTCCGAAGCAGCCGAACCTGAAGATCCTGACGTCCGGACCGGTGCCGCCAAACCCGGCGGAGCTGCTGGGCTCCGAAGAGATGCGGAGGCTGCTGGGCCAGTTGAGCGAACGTTTCGCACACATCATCATCGATTCTCCGCCGGCGATTTCGTTTACCGACGCGTCGATTCTCTCGACGATGGTTGACGGCGTGATGCTGGTGGTCCATGGCGGGCGCAGCTCGCGCGCGGTGGTGCGCCGGGCGAAGCAGCAGTTGCTTGACGTTGGCGCGCACATCTTTGGTGTGGTGTTGAATAACGTCAGGATGGAGTCGCAGGACTATTATTATTCCGGTTACTACTCGAACTATTACTCGACCGACGCAGAAGGCGGCCGAGGTGCTTCCGCGGGTGAAACCGCCTGATCGATTTTAGGAATAGGTCCTATATGTCCTATAGGACCTATTTGCTTGCCCTATTCTCCGCACTCTATGAACGTCCCCTTGTTGGATCTCAAGGCGCAGTATGCCGCGCTGCGGGATAGCTTGCACCAGGCAGTTGAACGTGTGATGGATTCACAGCGCTTCGTCCTCGGCGACGAGGTGCGCGCTCTCGAAACATCCATCGCCGATTACTGCCAGACAAAACACGCGATCGCCTGTGCTTCAGGCTCAGACGCCTTGTTGCTGGCTTTAATGGCACTGGACATCAAGGCCGGCGACGAAGTTATCACCACACCCTTTTCGTTCTTTGCCACTGCCGCCGCTGTCACTCGTCTCGGCGGTCGCCCGGTTTTCGTCGACATTGATCCACGCACCTACAACATCGACACTTCACGCGTCGCCGATGCGATTACAAGTCGCACCAAAGCCATCATGCCCGTTCATCTTTACGGGCAATGCGCGGAGATGGATCCATTGCTCGATCTCGGCGTCCCGATCGTCGAAGACGCGGCGCAGGCGATTGGCGCTACGGATCGCGACCGGCGCGCCGGTTCGATGGGCTTGATCGGATGCTTCAGTTTTTATCCGACCAAGAACCTCGGCGGCGCGGGCGACGGTGGAATACTGACAGCCAACGACGACCAGGTCGCCGCGCGCTTGCGACGTCTTCGCACGCACGGCGGCGCAAATGAATACGAGCACACAGAAGTCGGTATCAACAGCCGTCTTGATGAATTGCAAGCCGCGGTGCTGAACGTGAAGTTTCCGAGTTTGGACCAGTGGTCGGAAGAGCGCGTTCGAAAAGCAGCCGTCTATTCGCAAATGCTCGGCGATGCGCAGCTGAGTTTTACGCTCGTCACGCCGCACGTCAGATCCGACGCGCGACATATCTTTCACCAGTACGTGGTTCGTGTTCCCGGACATCGTGATGCTCTCGCCGAGCACTTGAACCATCGAGGCGTCGGCACAAAGGTTTACTATCCGATTCCGTTGCACCTGCAGCAATGTTTTCATTACCTCGGTTACAATGACGGCGACTTTCCTGAGGCTGAAAGCGCGGCACGAGAGACTCTCGCGCTGCCTGTCTATCCGGAGCTGACCGAAGCACAACAATCTTACGTTGTCGACGCGATCGCGAGTTTTCAGTCTTGAGAAGCTATGTTCAGCTATCTTACCTTCCGTGGGAGATCACTGATTGACGCCTGAAAGCAAAAAAGTGCTGGTAACAGGAGCCGGCGGGTTTATTGGTCATCATCTGACGAAGTATCTCGTCGATCGCGGTTATTTCGTTCGCGGCGTCGACATCAAGGAACCGGAATACGAACCGACCGCCGCTCACGAGTTTCTGCTTCTGGATCTTTCGGAAGCTGACAACTGCCTGCGCGCCACCGAGGGCATGGACGAGGTTTACGGTCTCGCGGCCAACATGGGCGGCATCGGTTTTATCGAAAATAACAAGGCCGTCATCGTTCGCGATAACACGTTCATCAACCTGCACACGATCGAAGCCGCACGCATCAACGGAGTGAAACGTTATCTCTACACTTCGAGCGCGTGTATCTATCCCGGTTACAAACAGAAAGAGACTGACGTTACGCCACTCAGAGAAGAAGACGCTTATCCCGCCGATGCTGAAGACGGTTACGGGTGGGAAAAACTCTACATGGAGCGAGTCTGCCGCCACTACACCGAAGACTTCGGGCTCGACACGCGCGTCGTGAGGTTTCACAACATCTTCGGTCCTTTAGGAACTTACGACGGTGGCCGGGAAAAATCGCCGGCGGCGATCTGCCGGAAGATCGCGCTTGCTGACGATGTTGATGAGATCGAAGTCTGGGGCGACGGCGAACAAACGCGGTCTTACTGTTACATCGACGATTGCGTTGAAGGTCTTTATCGCCTGATGCAGAGCGATCATCGCGAGCCGATCAATCTCGGACAGGATAGGATGATCTCGATTAACGAGCTGGTCGACATCGTGGCGAGCATCGCGAGCAAGAAGATCGGCAAACGCTACGATCTGACGAAGCCGCAGGGAGTCAGGGGTCGCAACAGCGACAACACGCGTTTGCGTGAAGTGTTGAACTGGGAGCCGTCGATCTCTCTGGAAGAGGGATTGACGATCACGTACCACTGGATCGCCGGCGAGCTCGCAAAACAGCACGAAGGTGAGAAAGTACTCGTAAGCAATTAATGAAGCAGCGCGGTTTTCGACAGGAGCGGGAGTTTGGATTGATTGTGGGCGCGGTGTTTAGCGCCCTCGGTCTTTGGTGGCTTTATCGCGGAAAGTTCGAGACGGCCGCGTCTGTTCTCACCGTCGTTGGTTTAGCGCTTATTCTCCTCGGCATCGTCGTTCCGCGCGTGCTGGTTGGACCACGCAGGGTGTGGATGAAGCTCGCCGAGGGCATGGCTTACGTCTCAAGCCGCGTGATCCTGGCGTTGATCTTCTTCCTGGTGCTGACGCCGATTGGTTTGGTGAAGCGAGCGATGGGATGGGATCCGCTCCACCGCCGCGAAAATCCGCGTGATTCGTTCTGGCTCCCCTATCCGGAGCGCCAGCGCAATCCGCGGCATTACGAAAAGATGTATTGAGCCACAAAAAGGCACAAACACACAGAGAGAGAAATGCAGGAGAGTAGTCTGAAGGCAAATCATTTGTGCATTATGTGCTCCTTTGTGGCTTAATTTTTGAGGTATGTCTAAAGTACAAGTTGTCAGTGAACTCTGGCAGTTCATGAGAGAGAACAAGAAGCTCTGGCTCGCGCCGATCATTATCACGCTCGTGCTCGTCGGCGTGTTGCTGGTGCTGGCCAAGGGTTCCGCCATCGCCCCGTTCATCTACACCCTCTTTTAATTCCGTGGTAAGCATTCTCGGAATATCGGCGTTCTATCACGACTCAGCAGCTTGTCTTGTCGTCGACGGCGAGATCGTGGCTGCGGCGCAGGAAGAACGCTTCACGCGCATCAAGCACGATCATCGCTTTCCGCTGCACGCCGCTCGTTACTGTTTGGCTGAAGCTGGTATCTCCGCCGAACAGCTCGACTACGTCGGCTTTTACGACAAGCCGCTACTCAAATTCGATCGCCTGCTCGAAACTTATCTCGACTATTCGCCCGCGGGTTTCAGCTCATTCCTGAAAGCGATGCCGCTCTGGATGACTGAAAAACTCTGGATGCCGGATCTCATTCGCACCGAACTCGCAAAGGCCGGCGGCGAAGACGACGAGCGGAAAGCTAAAAAGCTGGGCCGGAAGTTCAACTGGAAACTACTCTTCGGCGATCATCACGAGAGCCACGCCGCGAGTGCGTTTTATCCATCGCCGTTTGACGAAGCGGCGATACTCACGATCGATGGCGTTGGCGAGTGGGCCACCAGCTCCATCGGTATTGGAAAAGGCAACGAGCTGACGCTCTTGCAGGAGCTTCGCTATCCAAACAGTCTCGGACTGCTCTACAGCGCGTTCACTTATTACACCGGATTCAAAGTGAACAGCGGCGAGTACAAGGTGATGGGTCTCGCGCCGTATGGCGAACCGAAGTATGTCGACGCGATCAAAGATCGGTTGCTTGAAGTGAGAGACGACGGCAGCCTGAAACTCAACCAGGACTACTTCAACTATTCGCAGGGCCTGCGCATGACCAACGGCGCATTTGACCAGGTCTTCGGTGGTCCACCGCGAAAACCGGAGTCGGAGATTACCCAACGTGAGATGGATCTCGCGCGCAGTATTCAGGTGATTACGGAAGAAGTGATGTTGAAGATGGCGCATCACGTTCGTCGGGAAACGGGGATGAAGAATCTATGTTTGGCCGGTGGTGTCGCGTTGAACTGCGTTGCGAATGGAAGAGTCCTGAGAGAAGTTCCATTCGATGAGATCTGGATTCAACCGGCAGCCGGCGATGCGGGTGGATCGCTTGGCGTGGCGCTCGCGATCTGGCACCGGTATCTCGGAAAGCCGCGAAAGCCTTCGCGCGATGCGATGAAGGGTTCTTATCTTGGACCACGCGACAACGACGAAGAGATCAAAACCTTTCTGGATTCGAACAACATTGCTTACACGAAGTACTCGCGGGAGGAGTTGCCTGAAGTTGTCGCAGAGCTACTGGCACGGGGAAAGGTTGTTGGGCTGCACCAGGGGCGGATGGAGTTTGGACCACGCGCTCTCGGCAATCGCAGCATCATCGGCGACGCGCGTTGTGCAGAGATGCAGTCAGTGATGAATCTCAAGATCAAGTTTCGCGAGAGTTTTCGGCCGTTTGCGCCGAGCGTGCAGCGCGAGTATTTGTCGGAGTGGTTTGATCTTGAAGTTGATAGCCCTTACATGCTGCTGGTTGCTGATGTCGCTCGTGAAAAGCGAATCTCTTGTGATGGTGGTGACGCGCACGGCTTTGACAAGCTCAAGGTCAGGCGATCTGAAATTCCGGCAGTGACGCACGTTGACGGCACGGCGCGGGTTCAAACCGTCACGCGCGAAACAAATCCGCTTTACTGGGAGATCATCGAAGCATTTCGAAAACGGACCGGCTGCCCGGTGATTGTGAATACGAGCTTTAACGTGCGCGGCGAGCCGATCGTTTGCACTCCGGCCGACAGCTATCGTTGCTTTATGAAGACTGGAATGGACTATTTGGTGCTGGAGACTTTCGTTTTGAGCAAGGGTTGACAGGATTTGCAGGATTATAAAGATTATCAAGATATGAAAGTCAGTGTTGTTATTCCTGTGAGAGATGAGGAGAAGTCGATCCGCGAGCTGCTCGACAGCCTGCTCGCGCAGACGCGTCCTCCTGACGAAATCGTGATCACTGACGGCGGTTCGACCGATGCGACGCCGCAAATCATCGAGGAATACATTCGCTGCGGAGCGCCGGTTCGACTGATTCGCGCAGGTGCGGCGTTGCCGGGAAGAGGCCGAAACCTCGGCGCCGCTCAGGCGAGTTACGAATGGTTGGCCTTTACCGATGCAGGCATTCGACTCGAAAACGACTGGCTCGAAAAGCTGGTCGCAAAAGCTGAGGAAGATAAATCGATCGACGTGGTCTATGGTTCCTGGCAACCGCTGACAGACACGTTTTTCAAACAATGTGCGGCGATCGCGTATGTGCCGCCGCCGTCGTTGCGCGATGGAATCATGATCCGGCCGCGCTTCATTGCCTCGACGTTGTTGCGCCGTGAAGCGTGGCGCGCAGTGAACGGTTTTCCCGAAGACCTTCGCTCCGCAGAAGATCTCATCTTCATGGATCGCGTCGAGAGCGCCGGTTATCGTTTTGTTCACGAACCGCGTGCCGTCGTGCACTGGGATCTACGGCCCACGCTCGGCGCCACTTTCAAACGGTTCCTCGTTTACTCTCGAAACAACATCCGTGCGGGACTGTTTCATCAGTGGCAACGGACCATCCTGATCCGCTACGGAGTGCTGGCCGCACTCGCCATCGCGGCATTGATTATCGAACCATCATGGGTTTGGTTTCCGATCAGTGCGTGGCTGCTGATGCTCGTGGCGCGCGCGGCAGTTTCGATCAGGCGTAATCGATCTGTATACCCTGCTTCGTTTGTTCAAAACTTGATGCGCGGCGCGATGGTGATGTCGTTGCTCGCCGTGCTCGATGCGGCTGCGATCATCGGCAGCATCCAGTGGCTATTGCTCGACAGTTTTCGCTGGAGCAGAAAAACTCCAGTGGAGGCCGGCAATGGGGCTTGAAGGCCGTCGCGTCCTCTTCATCTCCTACAACGGAATGCTTGATCCGCTCGGGCAGAGCCAGGTGCTCCCATACCTGCGCGAGCTGGCGAAGCGAGGCGTGCAGTTTACGTTGCTGAGTTTCGAACGCGCCAGGGCGTTTGAGCCCGCGGGTGTCGTGCAATGCGAGCAGCTTCGAGAGAAGCTCGCTTCACAGGGCATCGAGTGGCACTGGCTGCGTTATCATCAACGACCTTCCGTGCCGGCGACGATCTTCGACGTGTTTACCGGTTTACGCAAAGCAAGTTCACTCGTGAAGCGCAACAAGATCGAGATGGTCCATGCGCGCGGTCATATTCCCGCCACGATCGCGCTCGGGTTGAAGATGGGTTTTCAGACGAAGATGATCTTTGATGTCCGTGGTTTGATGGCCGAGGAGTACGTCGATGCGGAACACTGGCGCGAAGGCGGCATTCCGTATCGCATCACCAAGGCCACGGAGCAACGCATACTTGCTTCAACCGATGCTGTCGTTACGCTCACCGAGAGAATCTGGCCAATCATCCGCGAATGGGAAGGGCTGCGCGGGCGCGACGTGCATCACGAGGTGATTCCGTGTTGCGTCGACCTTTCGTTGTTCAAATTCAACGAAGAAGATCGGACGCGGCGTCGTGAAGAGCTTGGCCTGGGTGATCGATTTACTATGGTTTACAGCGGTTCGCTCGACGGCTGGTATTTGACGGAGAAGATGGCCGACTTCTTCGCGAGCTTTCTCCAGCGAAACCGTGATGCACATCTGTTGTGGCTGACCACGGGCAGCCACGATCGTGTAAGAGAGTTGATGAAAGCACGCAACGTCGAGCCGAATAACTTCAGTGTGCGATCGATTGCGTCAGCTGAAGTTTCTTCGTACCTTGCGGCCGCGGATGCGGGGCTGGCGTTCATCAAGCGTTGCATTTCGAAGATTGCTTCGTCGCCGACAAAGAATGGTGAGTATCTCGCGTGTGGTTTGCCGTTGATCATAAACGCCGGTGTCGGCGACTCTGATTCGCTGATCAACGACTGGAAAGCCGGAGTTTTGATCGACGAATTCAGCGAAGAAGAGTTTGCGGAAGCGGGCCGCGCGATCGAAGCGATGGTGGCTGATGTGGAGGTTAGGAGAAAGGCACGTGCAGTGGCGGAGAAGCTTTTCGATCTGAAGGTGATTGGCGGCGAAAGATATGCGTCGCTCTACGAAAGAGTATTAGCCGCGGATTCTCACGGATAAACACGGATCCTGTATACTGCTTGAGCCATCCCGAAATCTATGAAAGTACTCGCAATAGTGCACGGGCTTTACGATACCTCGCCGAGCCAGCGTTATCGCATCGAGCAATGGGAACCTCTGCTCCGCGAACGCGGTGTGCAGATCACTTACGCGCCGTTTGAAGACGAAGAATTACACCGGCTCCTGTATAAGCCGGGCTTAATGGGGAAGAAACTCGAGCGCGTGACGCGTGCGTTGGGCCGGAGGATGTCGTTAATTAAAAGTATCAGGGACTACGATCTGGTCTACATACTGCGCGAAGCCGCATTGCTTGGACCGCCCGTGTTTGAACGATTGATCCATCAACGGCGCGTGCCGATCGTCTTCGACTTCGACGACGCCGTCTTTGTGTCGTACAAGAGCCCGTCAAATGGTTATCTGAGCTATCTGAAGTTTGCGTCGAAGACAAAAACGATCTGCCGGATGGCCTCGCACGTGATGGCCGGCAATCCTTATCTTGCCGATTACGCACGACAGGTAAACGATCGCGTGACCGTGATCCCGACCACGATCGACACTGAAAGATATAAGGTGCTGGCGCGGGGAGAATCATCAGGCCCGCCCGTAATCGGCTGGACCGGAAGTCACAGCACCGTCCAGCACCTCGATACGTTGCGCGGCGCATTGAAAAAACTGGCCCAACGAGAATCGTTTCGTTTGCGCGTAATCGGCACGCCCACTTATGAATGCGCGCCCGTCGACGTTGAAGCGATGCCATGGCGCGCAAACACTGAGCTCGACGACCTGAGCGTGATTGACATCGGCGTCATGCCGCTTCCCGAGGATCGTTGGAGCAAAGGCAAGTGTGGTCTCAAGGCGTTGCAGTTCATGGCGCTCGGCGTTCCGACCGTGTGCTCACCTGTCGGCGTCAACAGCGACATCATTCAGGACGGTGAGAACGGGTTTCTCGCGGGCACTGAAGACGAGTGGGTTGATAAACTCAGCCGCTTGATTCGTTCGCACGAATTGCGGCAACGTTTGGGCCAGGCTGGACGCGCCACTGTCGAACAGAAATACTCAGCCGTTACCCAATCGCCCCGAGTTTACGAGATCTTCAAATCTGTGCTGAGCGATGCGAAGGTTCCAGTCTTTTTTATACCAGGAGGGATTGTTGGAAAAAGCTAACGTGTTGGTGACTGGTGGCGCCGGTTTTATCGGCTCACACCTTGTTGATGCGCTCGTCGAGAAAGGACATCGCGTTAGAGTTATCGATGCGCTTGTTTCGCAGGTTCACGGCGAGAATGCCGCACCTGCGTATTTAAGTTCCGAGGCCGAATTCATTGCGGGCGACGTTTGCAATCGTGAAGTGGTCGATCGCGCACTCGAAGGCATCGACATAGTTTTTCATGAAGCGGCTGAAGTCGGCGTAGGCCAGTCGATGTACGAGATACAGCGATACGTGCGCGCAAACGATCTCGGCACGGCTGTTTTACTCGAAGCGATTCTCGCGCGCAGGCCGCAAATCAAGAAGATCGTGGTTGCGTCGTCGATGTCGATCTACGGCGAAGGTGCGTACACCTGTGAGACCTGCGGCCCGATGGCGCCACAGATACGTCCCGTATCGCAACTGCTCGAACGACGCTGGGAAGTTGAATGTCCCAAGTGTGGTAAGAACCTGGCGCCGGCTCCGACAACTGAAGAGAAGCCACTGTTTCCAACGTCTGTTTACGCAGTTACAAAACAGGACCAGGAACAGTTTTGTCTTGCAGTCGGCCGGTCGTATGGAATACCCGCGGTCGCTTTACGCTACTTTAACGTCTACGGAACGAGGCAGGCGCTCTCGAATCCTTATACAGGCGTGTGCGCGATCTTCTCCGCGCGACTACTCAACGGCAACCCGCCCTTGATCTTTGAAGACGGCGAACAAACGCGCGACTTCGTACACGTCAGCGACATCGTGCAAGCCAACTTACTCGCACTCGAAACCGATCGCGCCGACTACCAGGCGATCAACGTCGGCACTGGAAGGTCAACGTCGATCCGCATGGTCAGCCGTCTGCTGGCCGAAGGTCTGGGCCTGGATCTCGAACCCGAGATCGTGAGTAAGTATCGTGAAGGCGACATACGTCATTGCGTGTCGGACATCTCGAAAGCAAAGTCGTTACTCGGTTACGAACCTCAAGTCGCGCTCGAGCGTGGAATTCCAGAACTACTGTCATGGGTCCGCGCGCAGGCGGCGCAGGACCAGGTTGCCAGCGCCACGGCTGAACTCGAGAGCCGGCAGCTGGTTCGCTGAAATGCTCGCCGCAATGAAGCGCAAAAAGCACTGGCAAATCCATCTGTGCTTTTTGTGCTTTCTTGTGGCTTAAAGGTTCGCGATGCAGAAAACAAGCAGAGCGCGTTTGCTGGTGCTGGCTTTTTTCGCGGTGTTGCCCTCCTTTCTAAAACGCCCCTTTTACCGTTGGTTCTTTGGGTACAAAATCGGGAAACGCGTGCGCATCGGCGTGAGTATCATCGACGCGGGGGAGTGCAGCATCGCCGACGACGTGCAGATCGGACACTTCAACGTCGTCACGCGCGTGCAGAAACTCGTGATCAAGGATCACGTTCGCATCGGGCATCTCAACATCATTCGCGGCGGCGCAGAAGTGAGTTTGGGACGCTACTGCGAGATCATGCGGCTGAACGAGATCAACTCGATCCCCGAACCTGAAGTGGTGAACGAAATCGATCCTGTGTTTTTACTCGGCGATGGCAGTATCGTCACCACCGGGCATAAAATTGATTTCACCGATCGGGTCGAGATCGGGCGGCGCGTCATACTCGGCGGGCGAAACTCATCACTCTGGACGCACAATCGTCAACGTACGATGCCGATCACTATCGGACCGCTCGTTTACATGGGTTCTGAGATACGAATGGCTCCCGGAAGCGCTGTTCCGGCCAGATCGATCGTGGGAATCGGCTCCGTGATTACCGCGGCGCTGGCGGAAGAGGGTAAACTGATTGCCGGTGTGCCTGCCAAAACCGTGAAGGAGCTGAGTTCGGAAGACCAGTTTCTAATTGAACGAAAAACTCGTCCGGATCTTCCGGATGATGTTTAGTTTTAGAGTTCCAGCTTTATGAACATACTTCTTATCGGCCTAACTCTGTTCCTGTGTGGAACCGTCATTTGGCTGCTGCCGGAAGAAGCGCCAGGGGCGCTGGCTTTCTGCGCGCTCGTCTCCATACCCACTCTCCTGGTTATGATTCGCGATCAGGAGTCGCGAACGTTTCTCCTGCGCATGTTTATCCTCGCGGTGATGGCAAGAATCATCATTGCGACCATCATTTTCATGGCGGGTGGCGAGGAGTTTTTCGGAGGCGACGCCAACACCTACGACACATACGGACAGTCGCTACAACAATCGTGGCACGGCAACGACTATCACGCTCAGAAGTATGCGAATTTCGTGCAGTCAGGTGCGAGCGCGTGGGGAATGCTTTACATCGTCGCCGGCGTTTATGAGGTGATTGGCCCCAACCGGTTTGCGATCCAGTTGATCAATGCGTCGGTCGGAGCATCGACGGCGGTGGTTGTTTTTTACACCACTCAGTTGCTCTTCAATAACAGTCGCGTGTCGAAGCTGGCGGCGATCCTCGTTGCGTTTTTCCCGTCGCTGATTCTCTGGTCGTCGCAGGCGCTTAAAGACGCGGTGATCATCCTTGCGCTTGCAGTTACGATTCTCGCCACGTTGCGGCTGATGGAGAAAATCACAATCAGCTACGTTCTGGTTCTGGGTGCGTGCCTGGCTGCGCTGCTGAGTTTGCGCTTTTACATTTTCTACATGATGGCTGCGGCAGTGACGGGCAGTTTCATCATGGGTATGAAATCGCTGAATGCGCAGAGCTTCGTGCAACGATTTTTGGCGGTGGGCGCGATTGGACTTGTGTTCACGTGGTTTGGCGTGCTGCGGTATGCGAGCGTGCAGTTTGACAGGTACATCAATCTGCAAATGGTGCAGATGAGCCGCATGGACCAGGCTCTGAACGCCAGCTCCGGGTTTGGTAAAGACGTAGACGTGGGAACGACGGAAGGCGCCCTCTCGGTAATTCCGGTGGGCATCGTCTACTTACTGTTTGCGCCGTTTCCATGGCAATTCGAGACCTTGCGACAGAGCATCACCCTCCCGGAGATGATCGTCTGGTGGCTCTCGTTTCCGTTACTGGTGCTGGGTTTGTGGTATTCGATCAAACATCGACTACGACAGGTGTCGCCGATCGTGATCTTCACGACGATGCTGACGATCGCGTATTCGCTGTTTCAGGGGAACGTCGGCACGGCTTACCGTCAGCGTTCGCAGTTACTGGTTTTCTATTTCATCTTCGTGGCGGTCGGGGCGGTGATTGTGAAGGAGCGATCCGAAGACCGGCGACGGCAGCAACAACTTGCGAAACAGGAACTGAAGGAACTCCAGGCCGCTCGCGTAATGGCCCGTCGCAAAGCCGCGGTCTAATCGTGTAAATCTAGTTAATCCTGTAATCCTGTCACAGGATTTTTGTGTAACTCATGTGCGGCATCGTAGGAATCATTAACAACGACGACAAACCGATCGACGAGCAGCTGCTCTCGCGGATGTGCGACGCGATCCGCCATCGCGGTCCCGACGAAAACGGTTTCTACGTCAAAGGCCCGGTCGGTCTGGCGATGCAACGCCTCGCAATCATCGATCTAAAAGGCGGACAGCAACCCATCCACAATCACGATCGCAGCTCGTGGATAGTCTTCAACGGCGAGATCTACAACTATCTCGAACTTCGCGAGAAGCTGGAAAAACTCGGTCACGCCTTCTACACCAATAGCGACACCGAAGCGATCGTTCATGCATACGACGAATTCGGGGTTGACTGTCCGAAACACCTGCGCGGCATGTTTGCGTTTGCGATCTGGAACGAACGAACAAAGGAACTGTTTCTCGCCCGCGATCGCGTCGGTAAAAAACCGCTGCTTTACGCACACGTGAACGGCCAGTTGATCTTCAGTTCGGAGTTCAGCGCGCTCTTGTTGCACCCCGATGTAAGTCGAGAGATTCAACCGGAGGCGCTTGATTACTATCTCTCGTTCATGTGCATTCCCGCGCCTTTGACTGCGTACAAAGCGATTCGAAAACTCGAGCCTGGTCACTGGCTGCGCTGGCGCAAAGGCGAGATCGAAACCGCGCGTTACTGGCAGCCTGACTTCACGAAAAAGCTCGACATCAGCGAAGAAGAAGCAGGCGAACGCACGGTCGAGATCCTGCGCGACGCAGTGCGTGTGCGCTTGATGTCGGAAGTGCCGCTCGGCGCGTTTCTTTCCGGTGGTATCGATTCGAGCGCCGTCGTCGCACTCATGAGCCAGGAATCGAGCGAGCGCGTGAAGACGTTTTCGATTGGTTTCGAGGAACAGGATTTCAGCGAGCTTCATCACGCGCGACGCATCGCCGAACACGTGGGCGCCGATCATCACGAGTTCATCGTTCGACCTGACGCGGTTGAAGTGTTACCAATACTCGTCGAACATTACGGCGAGCCTTACGCGGATTCATCCGCGGTGCCGACTTACTACGTCGCGCGGGAAACTCGCAAGCACGTTACCGTTGCTTTGAATGGCGACGGCGGCGACGAATCGTTCGCCGGTTACGAGCGATACATCGCGATGGGACTGACGGAAAAGTATCGTCGCGTGCCGTCGTTCCTGCGCGAATCGGTGATCAAAGAGACAGTCAACCTGATCCCAAGCTCGCCGGCGAAACGCAGCAGAGTCAAATCAGCAAAGCGTTTGCTGGAAGCAGTTTCACTTCCGCGCGTGGACCGTTATGCACACTGGGTCAGCGTCTTTAACGAACAGACCAAGCAACCGCTTTACTCCGACGACTTCAGGGAGCAGACGCAGGAAGTAAATCCAAACGGGTTGCTCGCGGAGTGGTTCAAGCGCGCGAACGGCATCGGCATTCTCGATGCGATGTTGCTGACGGATCAGATGACTTACCTGCCAAACGATCTGCTGGTGAAAGTTGATATCGCAACGATGGCGGTTTCACTCGAGGCGCGTTCGCCGTTTCTCGATCATCACGTGATCGAGTTTGCAGCGAGTTTGCCGCAGGAGTTGAAGCTGAGACGGCTGACGAGCAAGTATCTTTTGAAGAAGGTATTGCGCAAACTACTTCCGAGCGAGAACCTCAATCGCAGAAAGATGGGTTTTGGAGTTCCGATTGGACACTGGTTCCGTGGCAAGATGCAGCCGTTTCTGCGTGAGGTGGTGCTTTCTGAAAAGGCATTGAAGCGAGGTTTGTTCAAGCCGGAGGCAGTGCGGCAGTTGATCGAGCTGCACACGCGCGGCGAGCGTGATTATTCGCATCAGCTCTGGACGCTCTTGATGCTCGAATTGTGGTTCAACCGTTTTATCGATTCTCACTAGCATTTTTTGCTATTCCTGGGGCTTACGCCCCAGGCTTTATGCTGTCGCCTGCTTCGCAGGCTAACGTCGTGGCTTCAGGAGGAAAATAATTTGAAGGGTGTAGTGTTAGCCGGCGGCTTGGGGACGCGGCTGCGTCCGTTAACTTCCGTCACAAATAAACATCTGCTGCCAGTTTACAACCAGCCAATGATCTATTACCCGATTCAGACGCTCGTGAATGCGGGTATCACTGACATCATGGTTGTTACCGGCGGCAGTTCCGCGGGCGAATTTTTGCGATTGCTCGGCAACGGCAAGGCATTCGGCCTGAAACATCTCAATTACACCTACCAGGAAGGCGAGGGCGGCATCGCCGAGGCGCTTTCACTCGTCGAGCATTTTGCCGCCGATGATCCGGTCTGCGTCGTACTCGGCGATAACATCATTCAGGGAAACATTCGCGCCGCCGTCGATGCTTATCGCACACAGGGCAGCGGCGCCAAGATCATCTTGAAGAAGGTCCCTGATCCACAGCGCTTCGGCGTTCCGCGACTCGACGGCTCGCGCGTCATCTCCATCGACGAGAAACCGGCGAAGCCGAAATCCGAGTACGCTGTGATCGGCATTTACATGTACGACAATGAGGTCTACGACATCATTCGATCGTTGAAACCTTCAAACCGCGGCGAGCTCGAAATCACTGACGTCAACAATGCTTACATCGCCCGCGATGCAATGACATGGGAAGAACTCGAGGGCTGGTGGACCGACGCCGGCACGTTTGAGAGTTTGTTGCGCGCGTCGATCCTTGTCGCCGAAACTGGCGCGAACCAACTTTATTTCGAGCCGACAGAAGCGAGCGCGATCGCCGTGGGCCAATTCGAGGTAGCTGCAAATGCCAGAGAGCTTTAGAGAGGGTGAGATCAAGGGCGTCGTCGTTACAAAGCTCTCAAAATATCCTGACGGGCGCGGATGGTTGGCCGAACTTTTCCGTCACGACGATCTGGCCGAGGAGTTTTATCCGGCGATGGCCTACATCTCTTCGACGAATCCCGGGATTACGCGTGGACCTCACGAGCACGTCGACCAGGCCGACTTCTTCTGCTTCATTGGTCCATCAAACTTCAAGCTGCGGATGTGGGACAACCGCGAGGCATCAGAGACGTTTGGTTATGTCAGCACGCTCGTCGTGGGCCAGGACAATCCGGCGTCGGTGATCATCCCCGCGGGCGTGGTGCACGCGTACCAGAACGTCGGAGATGTTGAAGGCATCGTGATCAACTGTCCGAACAGACTCTATCGCGGCGCCGGTCGCAAAGAAGCGGTCGACGAGATCCGGCACGAGGACAACAAAGAGACGGTATTTAAAATGGACGATTGATTACGGCTTTGCCGCCGGATGTGAGGCGAGGCTCTGCCTCGCCGGGCCGTTGAAAAATTTAACTGGGCTATGCCCCTGATTAGGGCGTAGCCCCTGACTGTTGGAAGGC
>DASUPZ010000162.1:0-3684 GCA_036280855.1 Pyrinomonadaceae bacterium
CCCGCAGACAACGTACAGGGCGCGATCAGGTTCTTGAAGTGGCTACAGCAATACTGGGGCAAACGAATCGTTGATGAGAACGAGCGGCTGAAGTTTATCCTGGCTTCATACAACGCGGGGGCCGGACACGTTGAGGACGCACAACGGTTGACTGAGAAATACGGTGGCAACCCGGAAGTTTGGGACGACGTAGCTTACTGGTTACTGCAGAAATCGACGCAGCAGTACTCGAGCGATCCAGTTGTGAAGTTTGGCTTTTGCCGCGGCCTGGAACCAGTGAATTACGTTAACCAGATACTTGAACGGTTCGAACATTACAAACAGTTCGTCGTGGTGTAGATAATGCTATGCGGAAATATATTCTGGCCTCTGCTTTTTTCTTGATCGGCATTGTTGAGATCGTTCTGGCGCTCCACACAGGTCTGCGTGACGCGTTGATGAAGAATAGTCCTATACGTATTAAAGAGGCTGAAGTATCGGCGCTTTTATTCGCCGGAATCTCTGCGATAGTCATGGGATTAGGTCTTCTCTTCGCCGGCTTATTCTGGTGGAGTTAGAACCTGGGTTGAGAAACTCTATGGTTGTCGATCAGTTGATCAGCTGGGCGAATTCGCAGGACTTAATTCGTGCTGTAATCCTCACCAGCTCGCGCGCCATTCCGCACGCACCTCTGGACCTTTTCTCCGACTATGACGTGATACTGGTGTCGCGATCGATTGAGCCATTCTACGCCGATCGAACGTGGCTGGAAGTTTTTGGTCCAGTGCTCGCCGTGTATCGCGATCCGCTTATCGACGAGAACGGATTAAAGCGATCAGCGTACGTTGTACAGTATGAGAACAGCTTGAAAATAGACTTCAATCTTTGGCCTGTTGAACTGCTGCAGCGCGTCAGTAACAGCCAGCAGCTTCCCGTTGAGTTCGACGCCGGATACCAGGTGCTCGTCGATAAAGACAATTTGACGACTCAACTGAAACAGCCAACGTATTCGGGATACATCCCTGCTCCGCCGGCCGAAGCACATTACATGGAGTTGATAGAAGGATTTTTTCTGGACACAACGTACGTCGCGAAGTTTCTCTGGCGTGACGATATGATGGCGGCAAAACACATCCTCGATCACTCACTAAAGCAGGGACACCTGCGCCCCATGCTGGAATGGCATGCGGAAATCGATCACCAGTGGACGCTAAAACCGGGACCCTATGGCCGGAGATTGAAGCAGCATTCGCGACCTGATTTATGGGCCGCATTGGAACGCACCTATACCAGTGCGAGCTTGCAGGAAAATTGGGAAGCGCTGTTTCGGACAATCGCACTGATGCGACGCGTCGCAATTGAGGTCGGTGAGCATTTGGGATTTACTTACCCGGATGAACTGGAGCAGCGAGTTGTTAATTACTTGAAGAAAGTACAGCAACTGGATCGTAATGCTCAAAGCTTTAGCTAACCGCCGGTTGCCAGGTTCATCTTAACAAACAACACAGGAGAAAATTCCGATGTCCAACGTAGTGCGAAATGTGCTTGCCGTCCTTGCGGGGCTCGTCATAGGCAGCATCGTCAACATGCTACTCGTCGCTATCGGCCCGATGATTATTCCTCCTCCTGCGGGTGCGGACGTAAGTAGCATGGAAGCATTAAGCAAGTCTATGCCACTATTTGAGCCGCGGCATTTCATAATGCCGTTCCTCGCGCACGCACTTGGTTCTCTGGTCGGCGCAACCGCTGCTTACATGATCGCCGGGAGCTACAAGACGCAAATTGCCCTCGCGATTGGTGTCCTGTTTCTTTTGGGTGGTGCGGCCGCAAGTTACATGCTTCCCGCTCCAGCCTGGTTCGAAGCGCTTGATCTGTTGGTCGCGTACCTGCCAATGGCCTGGCTGGGATCGAAGATTGGTGCTCGCCTCCAAGGCCGGCCAGTTTCACGCGGATAGATCCGCGTTATCCGCGTAAATCTGTGGCGAGCACTTCGTGGTAAACACGCTCCGTGTCGCTCGCCATGCGTTTGAGAGAGTAGCGCTCACGCGCTGCAACCTGGGCGTTGCGCGCCAGGCGTGAACACTCAACAGGATCTTCTAATAGTTCATTCACGGCCTGGGCCAACGCGTGATGATCGTCAACGGGCACAAGTTTTCCGGTAATCCCATCCTCTAAGATTTCCAACGCTCCTTCGGACGCCGCCGCAACGATCGGCAGTCCCGCCGCCATCGCTTCAACAATCGCAAGTCCGAACGGCTCGGAGCGCGCCGCCGAAACAAACAAACTAAGAGACGAGAGCGCTGAAGGCATGTCGTGCTGCCAACCGGGCATGGTGACGATCTCTTTCAGGCCGAGTTCGGCTATCAAACTTTCCAATGATCTCCGGTGGCCCATCTGAGGAGACTTGTCCTCGCCGATCACTATGAATCGCACCTCCGGACGTCGCGCGGAGATCAATGCAGCGGCGCGCACAAAAACATCCTGACCTTTGATTGGCGCGAGGTGGCCCACCGTGCCCACCAAAACTGGAACGTCTCCGCCTAGCGCGACGGCCCGTTCGAAACGATCGATGTCGATTCCGTTATGAACGACAGTTATCTTCGACGACTCAATCACGCCGTTGTGTCGCAGGCTTTCCGCCACGGCTTCCGAGACCGCTATCACGCGGCCGGCGTTCTTCAGCAGTTGTTTGTTAATCCTTCGCAGTGGAAAGAGCGTGTGGCGAGTGAGCACAAGCCTGCCGCGCGATGCGAGTCTCACGGCCATCGCACCCAGATGGTAATCCCTGGCGGCATGCACGTGTACTATCTCAATATCGTGTGCACGCACAAACGCGGCGAGGGCTGTCAGGTTCTTCAGGTAGTTGCGCGGGCTCAGCGCCAACATTCGTCCTTCGGTGAGGAACGACAATTCCGCCGCGAGCGGCGAGCCGGGAACAGACGCTGCGTAGACTTCGTGTTTGAGATCAGAGAGCGCCTGAGAGAGGTCTGCTAAATGCCGTTCGCCGCCGCCAAACGTAGTCACGGAGCATACCTGCAGAATCCTCATTTTACGCAATGTTACCAGTGGACGCGCCCGGTGCACTGTATAAGATCTGAAGCTCTCATGCTACAAAAAGTGTGGGGGAAGCCGGCGTAGACGATGCGGACGACAGCGAACTTACCTTCGCCTACGGACTGAGCGCGGTTACTGACCACAAAACAGCGCGTGGGTGATGATCGCGCTATTAGCTCACTTGATTGTTGTTTTTGAGTGTTCAAGATCGCAGTAAACACTCATGCTCGAAATCCGGACCAGTGTATAATGCCGCCTGGAGCATCTATGACGAAAGAGATCGAAGCAGTCTATGAACAAGGCATAATTCGCCCGTTACAACCGTTGGAGTTGGCGGAGGGGACGCGGCTCGATCTAATTGTTATTACTCACGAACAACCTAAAACCAATGGAAACGCGACAGAAATCCTTGCGGAAATTGCAGCCCTACCTTTAGAGGGCACAAACGACGGTTTTACAGGACGCGAACACGACTCGATTCTATATCCGAAAAATAAAGTTAAATGATCTTCGTCGATACTGGCGCGTGGTACGCCTCACTAGTACCTACTGATCCCGAACACTCCAGAGCTGTGCAATGGCTCGCTCGAAATCGTTCTCCGTTGCTCACCACAGACTACGTGATTGACGAGACTCTCACACTCCTTAGAG
>DASUPZ010000163.1:0-3351 GCA_036280855.1 Pyrinomonadaceae bacterium
TTGTAGACGCCTGGCGGGATGGTCTCGAAAGCATACTGACCACTATCGTTGGACGTAGTGGTGCGAGTGAAATTTGTTTCCGGATTGATCAGGGTTACAGTCGCGCCGGCGACAACACTTCCCTGCGGGTCTTTGATCGATCCTCTGATTGCGGAATTGCCCTGCCCTTGGCCCAGGGCGATTGCGCAAAACAGGATCACAGTCGCAAACGTGCCAAGCGAAAGTGCAAACCTGCTACTTGCAAAGCTCTTACTTTTCATAGATCCCTCCGCTGGAAGATTTTCGAGGTCTAAACTTGCTGCAAAACAAATCAGGAAAGGCTTACGAGGTGGAAAACGATTCGAGCTCTCTCTTGCAGCTAGTATTCCGCAGCACCGTTGAGCGTTGCGGCTTAGTTATTTCCTAGTTTTTGCCGAAAAACGGGCCTTGATGAGAATTTAGGCCGCAGAGTAAATCCAAAATTCTGGCAGAGTATATAGAAATTTGTATGGCGTGGCTAGTTTTCGTGCCGTGTTAATCCGCGGACAGGTAACCGAGTGCGATCAGCAACTCGGCATTGAGAATTGCTGCACCAGCAGCGCCGCGAATTGTGTTGTGACTGAGCGCGACAAAACGATAGTCGAGCACGGAGTCATTCATCAGTCGACCAATCGTAACCGTCATTCCGTTTCCCGCATCGCGGTCCAACTTGGGTTGTGGGCGATCGGGTTCGTCACGCACGACGACCGGCGTTGCAGGCGCCGAGTACAATCCGAGTTCCTGCGGCAAAGAGCGAAACGATTCCAACGATTTGCGAAGCTCGCCGAGTTCAGCTTTGCGGTTGAGTTTGACGCGCACTGCACCCATGTGCCCGTCAGCAACGTTCACGCGATGACACTGCGCACTAACCGCCATCGGTGCGAGCTCGATTTGATCGTTGGCAAAACGTCCGAGAATCTTCGTGGTCTCGGTTTCCATCTTCTCTTCTTCACTCGCGATGTGAGGCAACACGTTGTCGAGAATGTCGAGTGAAGCAACACCCGGATATCCTGCTCCTGAAACGGCCTGCAAAGTGGTGGCAGCAACTGCCGAAACACCGAACGCTGCATGCAGCGGCGCGAGCGCGAGTGCCAGCATGATCGTGGAACAGTTTGGATTCGTAACGATGAAGCCGCCGGATGAATTATGTCGCCGCTGTTTTTCAATCAAACCGAGATGCTCGTGATTCACTTCCGGGATCAGCAACGGCACGTCTTCGTCCATGCGAAATGCCGATGAGTTACTGATCACCGGATAACCGGCGGCGGCAAAACTTCCTTCAGTCTCGCGTGCCATGTCGCCGGGCAAACTCGAAAACACCAGGTCACAATCGAACGGCGGCGCAGGTGGTTGGACCACCATCCGGCGAACCATCTGCGGCATTTCACCGCCAAGCCGCCACGAGCAGGCATCCGCGTACGCCTTCCCCTGCGATCGATCGGACGCCGCCACGGCGGTGACTTCAAACTGCGGATGATCGGCGAGCAGTTGAATAAACCTCTGGCCCACCATGCCCGTTGCACCCAGAATCCCAACTCTGTATTTCATCTGTGTAACCCGTGAATTCCTTTTTTGATTCGTCTAACACCTTCGGCGAGCGTGTCGAGATCCGCGCAGAATGAAACGCGGAGGAAACCTTCGGCTTCGCTTCCAAACGCCGCCCCCGGAACGGTGATCACGCCCTCATCCAACAACGCGTTCGCAACGTTCATCGACTCACCGAAACTACTCACATCCAGCATCGTGTAGAAAGCACCTTCAGGCGCCACTGCTCTCAAGCCCAGTTCAGCGTCGATCAATTCGAGCAAATAATCGCGCCGCGTTCGAAACGTCTCACGAAATCCGGCGCGTGCCTGCTCAGCTTCATCACTCCACGCAACGAGCGACGCCTTCTGCGAAACTGTCGACGCGCACGTCGTCACATAACCATGCAACAGAAGCGCCGCCCCGACCACGTCCTCTTCACCACATAACCAACCGAGACGCCAACCCGTCATGCTCATCGACTTGGAAACACCACCGATGACGATCGTCCGATCGTAAAACGACGACAACGAACCCGGCCGCTCAGCCGTGTAATAAAGGTCTCGATAAATCTCGTCGCTGATCAGGTAAGCGCCCTGATCGCGCAACGCGGCGGCAACACTTGCCAGATCATCATCGGCGATAACTCGCCCCGTAGGATTAGACGGACTGATGCACACGACAACTTTCGTTCGCGGGGTCAGTGCACGTCGAAACTCATCCACGTCAAACGCAAAACCCTTTTCACGCGGCAAACGATAGAACTTCGCGGTTCCTCCAGCCATCCGTACGATCGTCGGATAGGCAACAAATCCCGGGTTCGGCAGCAACACCTCGTCACCTTCATCAATGAGCGCGAGCATCGCAAGATACATCGCCTCCTGCGAACCCGCTGTGATAATCACGCGCTCGAGCTTGTTTTCGAGATACGGATAATCAGCAGCGACTTTCTCACGCAGCGACGGAAGACCGGCGTGCGACGTGTAACCATTCTGCTCTTCGACGATCGCCTTCACCGCCGCGCGGCGGATCACGTCGGGCGTCGGTAAATCGGGCTCGCCCAGTCCGAGATTGATGCTGCCCGGACGCGCGCGATCGAAGACCTGGCGGATAACGCTCTTCTGGATCCCCTGCAATCTCCGCGGTAGCGCAAACTTACTCAACGCAGATAATCCTCTAATCGCACTGCAGTGTCAGTCTTCTCGTCGCGATACTTGACGATAATCGCCGCATAAAGCGACAGTCCCCAATCGCGGCCGCGCTCGTTTGTCACGGCACGCGCACCCGGTACGACCACCGCGCCCGCGGGAATCTCGAGTGGTCCATCCTTGGCCCGCTGGTAGATCTCGCCGCGCACGAGATCGTAAACGGGCGTTGAGCCTGTCAGGATTGTGCCCGATGCAAGCACGGCACGCTCGCGAACGATCGTCCCTTCGTAAACACCGCAGTTACCGCCGATTAGCACGTCGTCTTCGATGATTACCGGCACTGCTCCGACAGGTTCGAGCACGCCGCCTATCTGCGCCGCCGCCGAGATGTGAACGCGTCTTCCGATCTGCGCACATGAACCGACAAGTGCGTGACTGTCTATCATCGTCCCCTGGTCCACGTATGCTCCGGCGTTTACAAACATCGGCGGCATGCAAACGACGGACGGTGCGATGTAAGAGCCGTCTCTGATCGTCGAACCACCTGGAACGATGCGAACATTATGCTCGATCGTCGTCGGCCGCGCCGGATAAGTATCTTTATCGAAAAACTTAAAACTCTCGCCCGTAGACATATCGGTGATCGCGCCCATGCGAAAAC
>DASUPZ010000164.1:0-6839 GCA_036280855.1 Pyrinomonadaceae bacterium
ATTAAAACTAAGACGGACTTTTCGTCCGGTTGCTGCCGCGAGCATGTCGTGTAGCGAGGCCTTCAATTCTTCCGGAATCGGACGCGCCGTTGTTACCTCGGCAGCAACCATTCCACCGCGCTCGTCAAGTATTTGCCCAAAACGGGTCGTGACTTCTCGCAACTGAGCGAGACGCTGATTTTTCAACAACACGCGCAGAAAGCTCGCGGTCGTTTCTCTCACCTGCGTGCGCGAGATCAGATCATCGAGTACTTTCTGTTTTTGATCGTAAGCGACGGTGGGATTAGCAAAGACTTCTTTTAACTGCGGGTTGCTTTCGATCATTGAAGCCCAAATGTCTAACTCCGCCTGGACTTCCCGCTCTTCACGTCGATCAATAGCCACATCGGCGAGGGCCGTGGCGTAGCGGCGTGCAACAGTCTGCAAACTCAAACCGTGGTCCTCCTCAGCTCACCAATGCTCTGTTGAATCAAAAGCGTATCGTCTTCGGGACGCATCTGGCTTCGAATTGACTGGCGCGCGAGCTCGACGCTTCTGTTTGCGAGATGTTTGCGGAGCTGTCTTCGGGAGAGCTTTTGGGCTGTTTCCATTTCCCGCTGCGCCTGCTGATTGAGCTTTTCGATCTCGCGCTCAGTCGCGGCTGCCAGGCGCTGTCGCTCAGCTTGCGCTTCCTGTCTTGACTGCTCGTGAATCGTTTTTACCTCTTCGTCCAGCCGGCCCAACAGGCTGTCTGCTTCAGCTACAAGCGCGGCGGCCTGCTCGCGTTCAGCCTGCGCGTCGAGCAATTCTTTTTGAATCGCTGCGCGACGTGATTGCAGAGCGGCACTGATTGGTTTGCGCAGGATCCAAATCGCTGCGGCTGTGAAGATGGCGAGGTTTAAAAACTTCCAGGCCTCAAGGCCAGGATAGTTCATCCACTCCGTCCATCCTCCAGCACCTTCAGAAGCAAATAATAACAACATGGCTTTATTTTTGAGGCGGCCGGCGGAGGATTTGCGAACTGATCAAACTACTAATCGAAGCGGCCTGCGACTCGAGTTCACCTTTTACCGACTGCTCCTGCCGCCGGATGTTTTCGATTTCAGTCGCAACCTCTTTCGATACCCGCTCGCGATAAACCTTAACTTTTTCGTCCTTCTCCTTTAATCCTTCCGCACGCTCCTTTTCTAAGAGCTTGTAGCCGTCGACCCGGGCTTCGTGCAAACCCTTGTGATACTTCAGGAGCTTTTCGTCGGTTTCGGCAGCAAGTGCGCGTGCTTCGCGCTTCCTCCCGGTGATCTGTTTTTCTCGCTCGCTCAAAATCTGGTTGATCGGCTTTAGTAAGGTCCGGTTAAGGATGAAGACCATAAGCGCCACCATTGCGAGATGGAGCAGTAATGTACCGTCAGGAACCAGTTGAATTGAATTCTCTGCGAGAACCATTCGGAATCTCTACTGTGTGAAAGTTGTGGCTGCTGAAAAGCGGGCGATCCTAACATTCCGGCTTGTAGCTGGTCAACTTGCGACATGATTCACAAGATGATCCGGATTAACAAGACTCGTAAATCGTGTTCTTTATCCGTGAAATCCGTGTTCCTGCTTTCGTGTTTACATTGTACACTCGGCCAGTTGTACGTTTTACAGTTGTGCTTGATTTGTGAGCAGATTGTAGATTCGATCCAAGTCCTGCGAGTTGAAGAAGCTGATCTCTACCCGTCCTCGGCCCGCTTCAGACATGTGAATCTTCACTTGGGTGCCAAGTGCACGGCGGAGCTTATTCTCGGCAGCGCGGATGTTGGGATCTTCGGCTCGTGGGGATGGCGAGCCCTTGGGCGCCTTCTCCTCGGTGGCTTTGTGCACCATCTGCTCCGTCGCGCGAACGGAAAGTCCATCGTCCAGGACTTTCCTGGCCATGCGTCTTTGAAGATCGGCATGATCTAAAGCGAGCAGAGTGCGCGCGTGGCCGGTCGAGAGACGTCCCTCGATCACGAGTTGCTGAAGATCGTCGGGGAGACGGAGCAGGCGTAAGTAGTTCGTGATGTATGACCGGTCTCGTCCAACTCGCGACGCGAGGGCCTCCTGCGTCAGCCCAACTGTCTCGATCAATTTTCGGTAAGCTTGGGCCTCTTCGATCGGGTTCAGGTTTTCGCGTTGAATGTTTTCGATCAACGCGATCTCCAGAAGACTCTCGTCGGGGACTTCTTTGATCACCACCGGAACACGAGAGAGTCCCGCCAGTTTCGCCGCACGCCAACGTCGCTCGCCTGCGATCAACTCGTAACCGCCGTCACGCCGCCTTACGAGAAGCGGCTGCACAACGCCATGACTGGTTATCGACTCAGCCAGACTTTGCAGGCTGGCTTCGTCAAAATGGGTGCGCGGTTGCTGCGGACCCGGCACGATTGAGTCGATTTCAACTTCCGAAGGCTCAGATCCCAAGTCGATCGTACGGTCAGACGACAGGAGAGCCCCCAGCCCCCGACCGAGCGCTTTTCGATTCATGAATAATCTCCCTGGCTAATTGTGAGTAAGCTTCAGCCCCCTTTGAGTGCGCGTCATAACTGATAATCGGCTTGCCATAACTTGGCGCCTCGGCAAGCTTCACGTTTCTGGGAATCACCGCCTGGAACACCTGCAAGCCGTAAAAATCGCGAAGATCTGCCGCCACGGCCGCTGACAAGTTGGTGCGCTCGTCGTACATCGTGAGCAGCAGGCCTTCGATCATCAGGCCGGGATTGTGAAGGCGCCTTATGCGGGCGAGTGTGTCGAAGAGTTCAGTCACGCCTTCCAGCGCGTAGTATTCACATTGAATAGGAACCAGCAGCGACTTTGCCGCGGTGAGCGCGTTCAGCGTCAGGAGCCCGAGCGACGGAGGACAGTCGATGATGATGTAATCGTATTCCGATTCGACACTGTCGAGCGCGCGCTTCAGGCGATACTCGCGCTGGTCGATTTCCACCAATTCGACCTCTGCTCCGGCGAGATCTTTATTTGAAGGAACTACGCTGAGTGACGGGATCGGCGTGGGCAAAATAATCCCCGATAGAGGCTCGTCGAGGACGACGCTGTGATAAAGGCCTCTCCGGAAACTGCCCCGCTGAATACCGATCCCGGAAGTCGCATTTCCCTGCGGATCTGCGTCTACGAGAAGGACACGGTTCCCCCACTTGGCGATGATGGCTGCGAGGTTTACGGCGGTGGTGGTTTTCCCGACCCCGCCTTTTTGGTTTGCGACGGCTATCGATTTAGCCATTTAATGACTGAAAAGACACTCTCAATCGGTCTGGTTTAGGTGCCCTAACCTAACACACTCCGCCCCTCGCGAGCCACAAAAGAGATGTTTCACGTGTCCCATCCCCTTCTATTAACAGACGCCGCGACAAATGTTTCACGTGTCCCGCTAGGCTGATTTCTGCTGGGCGGATAGGTAAACGAGGAGGGTCGAAAGGGCGCCGGGTGTCAGGCCGGGGAGACGCCGGGCCTCGCCAAAGGTCTGTGGCTGGGCGCGATCAAGGCGTTCTACGATTTCATTTGAGAGTCCACTGATGCCATTGAAGGCCATACCCCGCGGGATTCTCAACGCGTCGTGCTGGTAGAGCCTGGCAATCGTAGCCTTCTGCGATTCGAGATATCCGGCGTAAAGCGAGTCGGCCAGGACGGAGTTCAGATCCGATTCCGTGACGGGCTTTAGCTCCGACGGCAGCAGCGACATGATCAGATCCGCGGTAATCTTCGGTCGTTTCGCAAGCTGCGCGAGCGAAATGGAATCACCCAGATCCGCGCCAATCAGTGCCGAAACAGCCGCATGCCGCGCGTCGGAACGTCGAAGCCGGATCTCGTCAAGCGCAGTCCGCAGCTTTGCCAACCGCGCCTGGCGCGAATTGAATCGTTCCCAATCCGAGTCGCCGACCAGTCCGAGTTCCCTGCCATAACGCTCCAACCGCTCGTCCGCATTGTCATAACGAAGCGCCAGCCGGTACTCGGCACGTGACGTGAAGATCCGGTAAGGCTCATCCACGCCCTGCTTGATCAAATCCTCGACGAGCACTCCGATATACGACTCCTCTCGCCGCAACCGGAGCGACTCACGCTGCTGCGTGTAGAGCGCGGCGTTTATTCCCGCGAGTAGTCCCTGGCAGGCCGCCTCTTCGTAACCCGTTGTCCCATTGATTTGCCCGGCATGAAAAAGCCCCGGCACGCGCGCGGTTTGTAGGTCCGGCCCCAGCTCGCGCGGATCGACAAAGTCGTATTCAATCGCATAACCCGGCCGAATGATCTTCGCTTCTTCCAGACCCGGAATCATCCTCACGAGGTCCTGCTGCAACTCCGCCGGCAGCGAGGTTGAGAACCCGTTCAGATAAACCTCATTCGTATCGTGACCTTCCGGCTCGAGAAAGAGCTGGTGCCGCGACTTATCGGAGAACTTAACAACCTTGTCTTCTATAGAAGGACAGTAACGCGGACCCACGCCCCGGATCTTCCCGGAATAAAGCGGCGACTCAGCGATGTTCTGCCGGATTGCATCGTGGACCTGAGCGGTCGTGTAGCCGATGTGACAATGGATCTGCTTCTGCTCGAGAGTATCCGTGGCAAACGAAAACGGTACCGGTACTGGATCGCCCGGCTGCGGCTCGAAAGCGCTCCAGTCGATTGTCCGCCCGTCCAATCTCGGCGGCGTCCCGGTTTTTAGCCTGCCTACCGGAAAGCCCAGCCGCTTCAAAGTCTCTGAAAGTTCAATAGCGGCCGGTTCCCCCGCGCGTCCACCAGAGTAGGTGCGCCGTCCCGTGTGAATCAGCCCATTGAGAAACGTTCCCGTTGCAACCACCACCGCGTGGGCGCCAAACTGACGGCCATCTTCGAGCACGACGCCCGCAATTCTTCCGCGGTCAAGAACAAAATCGACGACTTTCCCCTGCCGCAGATGCAGATTCGACGTCGCTTCAAGCGTACGTCGCATCTCCGCGCGGTATCTCATGCGATCCGCCTGGGCGCGCGGTGACTGCACCGCCGGCCCGCGCGAACGATTCAACAGCCTGAACTGAATGCCGGTGCGATCGATAACGCGCCCCATGATGCCGCCGAGGGCGTCGATCTCTCGGACGAGATGGCCCTTTGCGATTCCGCCGATCGCCGGATTGCACGACATCTGCCCGACGAGATCCAGGTTCAAGGTGATCAAGCCAGTCTCGGCACCAAGGCGTGCTGCGGCAGACGCGGCTTCACAGCCCGCGTGTCCCGCACCAATCACGATCACATCAAATCTCTCGT
Organism: Pyrinomonadaceae bacterium; assembly: GCA_036280855.1. Lineage (GTDB taxonomy): Bacteria > Acidobacteriota > Blastocatellia > Pyrinomonadales > Pyrinomonadaceae > PSRF01. Next base: position 5,248 of record DASUPZ010000164.1, read on the forward strand.
CAAACGACATCGATTACTTCCCAATACAAAACGTCGCGAATATCTCCGACAGAATATCTTCCGTCGTTGTTTCGCCGGTGATCTGGCCCAACAATCTTAACGCGTTGTGCAACGGCGCGAGGACAAGCTCCTCGCTGTGTCGATCCCGAAGAGCGTTTTGCGCCACTTCGATCTCACGCTGCGCGCCGCACAGCAGATCGTAATGCCTCGCGTTGGTAATCAGTAAGCTGCCGTCTTCCATTCCTTTGCTATTCGACGTCGCAAGGATCGCCGTGCGCAGAGACGGAAGTCCTTCACCAGTTCTCGCCGATACATTAATCGCTTCAAGCTCTCCACAACAAGCGGCGCCGTTGAAACTCGGCAGATCACTTTTGTTCAAGACGATCAGCCGGCGTGAACCTGACGTCTGATCCAGGAGATCCTGATCTGCTGGTCCAGGTTCACTCGAACCGTCGAGCACTACGAGCACCAGATCCGAATCACCCATCGCACGACGCGTTCGTTCGATACCCAATGTCTCGATGCGTTCCGTTGTTTCGCGCAGCCCCGCGGTGTCAGTAAGAATTACAGGGATGCCTTCGAGGTCTATCGTCTCAGTCAACGTGTCGCGCGTCGTACCGGGAATTTCAGTGACGATAGCTCGCTCGCGTTCAACTAAACTATTGAAAAGACTGGACTTACCGACATTCGGGCGCCCTGTAATCGCTACCCTTATTCCTTCCTGTAACAGCCGGCCCGCACTGTAACTCGCGCTCAGTTTCGCAATGCCTGCACCAACCTCAGCCAGCTCGCGTTCGATCTCATCCGCCTTCACTGCCGGAATATCTTCTTCAACAAACTCAACCGCCGACTCCAACACTACAATCACTTCCACCAGCTTCTCTTTAAACGGAGCAAGCGCGTTAGACAACTCTCCATTCAACTGCCGCGATGCCTGTTGGACTGCTGCATCGGTCTGCGCCGCGATGAGATCACGAATCGCTTCGCCCTGGGCCAGGTTTATCTTTCCATTCGCCAACGCACGGCGCGTGAACTCTCCGGGACCTGCAAGCACCGCCCCCAACTCGAGTGTTGTATCGATGATGTTTCTGACTACCGCCGGCGATCCATGACAACTGATCTCAACGACATCTTCTCCCGTCAGAGAGTGAGGAGACGGGAAACAGGTCAACAGCACCTGGTCCAGGATCTCATTGTCGGATGGACGTTTTAAGTGGGTAAGGATCGCGCGTCGTGGATCGACTTCTTCCAATCCACCCATTTGATGAGCGATAGCGATCGCCTCAGGACCACTCAACCGGATCACGGCAAGAGCTCCGCGACCCCTGGGTGTAGATAGTGCGACGATCGTGCTCATTCGGAACCACAGATTACACGGATTTTGATCTGCGTGCTGGCAGGATTAAGTCTTGCGGGCAATTCTCAACTTGCGATCTGAGCCTTCGCCGATCGACTCGGTGAAAAGATCCGGACTCTCCGCAAGCGTCAAGTGAATGATGCGTCGTTCATTTGCGCTCATCGGTTCAAACGTAAAAGCTATGCCCGTCTGTCGCACCCGATTGGCAGCGAGATTCGCCATCGCCTGAAGTTCC
>DASUPZ010000165.1:0-9497 GCA_036280855.1 Pyrinomonadaceae bacterium
AGAAGACAAGTGACAGGATGGCAGGGTTTGCAGGATTTACAGGATTCAAAATCCTGTAAATCCAGCCAGCGTGCCGCGCAGTTTGGTGCGCTCGATTTGCCAACTGCGATTGGCAAAGCTGACTGTATTATCACGGCCCACCACCCGCTCATGGTGCAGCGCGAAGACCAGGTCGAGATCTTTGCGTTTGCAAGGCGCCAAAGCGGTGCCGCGTTCCGTAGCTTTGACCATGAACCGTTGGTTAAACTCGCTGATGTACTGCTCACGCAGAAACTGATTGGCCGTGGCAATGGTGCTGAGGCCCGCGCAGCCGCAGCTCCTGCGGTAGACGTCCTTGCCAGGTGCCGAAGCCGCGCTCACTGCGACCACGTGCCTGTGGTGAATAAGCTGGAATCAACTGGATGTTCAGCTCGCGCAAAGCTCGGCCCACTTGAGTTAGACGATGGTGGTCCACCAGCTCACCGGTCTTTGGCGTCACAAAGAAATGGCTCGCTCTATCGCTATAAAGCGCGCAAAGCAGACCCTTTTGCTCAATCACCTCTCGCAGCGCGGTCATCACTGTGCGCGTTGATTCTTCTTCCACCAGTTGCGCGTAATAGATCTCACTAGTCGCGTCGTCCATGATTACCAGCAAGTCATACCAACGATCATCGTTGAACCAGCGGTGCTGACTTCCATCGATGTGCAACAGCATCCCGGCAATGGTCGCCGCGGCCGCCGCTTCCGATGTTTGCCGCGCTTGCGTTTGGTCTTCACCAATCCGGCGCCCTGCAACGCCTGCTTCACCCACGTGTAGCTCAACTGGATGTTATGTTCGCTACTGAGCTTCTCGTGAAAGTGCCGCACGTTAAAGTCAAAGTACTGCTCCTGGCATAAGCGCAACACCGTCTCCACCGTCTCTAAGGGCACGCGCTTCGGCGAAGGAATGCCGCGCTGCCGATCAAACAATCCTTCGTAGCCTTCATGCTCAAAGCGTGTCTTCCACCGCTGCATCTGCCGGCAGCTAATGCCGAGGATCTCCGCCGCTTGAAACCAGGTGATCCGCTTGGCCATCGCCCGCAACATTACGTCCTGTAGTTTCATCGCCCGCTCCACTGCGGCTCCGCTCAGTTGCTTCATGACCGCATCGTGTCATGCTGTTACTAACCGTGCCGCTCAGACCGGACACTTCATTTGCTAATTTCACCGGACACATCATGTGCTAACGACACATAGGTACGAAGCTGTTGACTTGCCCTTGAACGCGACGTATAAAGCAGATTCCGAGCAGAACCTCATGGCTCATGAACGGTATCTCTAACTGACCTCTTTGGGGCAACGAGAAGAAAAAAATTATGCGTCGACCTAAGTACCTGGCGTCCACATTCTTTATTACCGCCGTGGGGATCTTAATCCTTACAACCGCCCTGGCGAGTCGACAAGAGGGTGGCAACCGCCAGAAGACTCTGAGAGAGGAAAACCTGGACTTCAGCCGGTTTCCTGTCGCTGATTTTCACGCCCCAGAGCCTTTAGACGCCAACCTAAGAGCTGCTCGCAATGCGAAGGGTCGAAAGTACAATAACAAGCACATGCCTCAAATTACCGAAGAAACCCACCAAATCTTCTCGAATTCCGATTGGGACGTCCGGCTGCCGGCTTTGCCGGTAGACCGAAGCGCAGCAGTTGGAATTGGAACAATCAAGCAGGCTCACGCATACCTTACCCCAGACAAAACCGGGATTTACTCTGAGTTCCAGGTGGCGATAGAAACAGTTATCAAGAACGATCCTGATAGCCCGATTAAGGGTGGAGGCATGATCACCGTTGAGCGGAAGGGCGGAAGGGTGCGCATGCCCTCTGGCAAAATCGTAGTCTCTTGGGTAAGTCACCAGAACATGCCTCGCGTTGGAGGACGATATGTCCTATTCCTTACTCATGATTTCGAAACTCCGAAGGATACGCCCAACGACTTTTACTTACTGACGGGTTATGAGTTAAGAGATGGTCAGGTTCAGCTCTTGGATGACACACAACCTGGTCACCCAATAACTCGCTATCGTGGTGCGACTGAGACAACCTTGCTGACCGACCTTTTTAATACAGTCGCAAGGACTTCCAACCCGCGTAACTAAAGGTCACAAGATGGAGTATCGAAGCTTTTCCACTTCCGGAATCGCCATTCTCTTACTTTTGCTTGTGGCGGTGTGGATTAATAAGCTGGTCCATGCTGATGATTGCTGTCCCCCACCCCTACTTCCAGCTGCAGCAGCTCGTTTTCAGCAGAACGCACAAGTCACCGTCTATCTTGATAGAACCACAGGGTTCACTGACGTAGAAATGCAAGCGATAAAGGCGGGACTTGAGGACTGGAATGACGAACCCAATAATAGCGGCGTGAGGTATACCGTTTTCGAGACGGACAACCCGCCAGCACCCGGGGAGAATAATACAATCATAGCTAGGTTCGTTAATTCACCGGGTAGCAACGACGCCCAGTTAAATTTGTCGGACCAGCGAACTAACGGAGTCGTTACCAATGTATCGGGTGTACTGACTTTTTGGAACAACATTCGAAGCGGTACGCCAAGTTTATTGCCCGCATTTCTCCGATCAACCGCTAGGCACGAAGGTGGGCACGGCATTGGTTTGGATAATTCCGACGCCCAGTGCCCAGAGGGAAGCAATATCATGTTTCCCTCCCGCAATCAGGAAACCTTCATCACGCGGTGTGATAATGAGGTGATCAAGACAGATCCGGGTTATCCGAGCCCAACGCCGACGCCGGTACCGAACCCGTCACCTACTCCTTGTGCTGATGAAAACAACTCTTGCACATTCGCTCGCGATTGCTGTCCGGGGCTGACCTGCGGGGAATTAACAAACCGGTGTATACCTTGCGAGCTTGATCCGCATGGTCTGAAGGGTGGATGCGTGTCTGAGGCGTGCGCGAACTGCTTTAGTCAAGGAGGCACGTACTGCGATCCTGATACAAATAGCTGCTGGACACCGCTCTTGATCGACGTCGAAGGCGACGGTTTCAGCATGACAGGACTGTCAGACGGTATACCCTTCGATGGATTCGGCACTGGCAAAAAGATCCAGACTGCTTGGACCGTAGAAGGGTCGGATGATGCTTGGGTAGTACTGGATCGAAACGGTAACACTCTCGTTGATGATGGGACCGAGTTGTTTAGTAGCGCGGCCCCGCAGCCTGCGCTTCCACACCCTCAGTTGAAAAACGGCTTCAACGCTCTGGCAACGTTCGACAAACCAGAGAACCGTGGAAATGCCGATGGCGTGATTGATAAAAACGATCATGTTTTCTTGTCCCTCCGGCTTTGGCAGGACCTCAACCACAACGGGATCTCAGAACCATCGGAGCTACACAGTTTACCTGCTTTAGCGCTCGCCCGGATTGATCTCGACTACAAAGAAGCGGGACGGAAAGATCGATACGGAAACACTTACCGCTATCGTTCGAAGGTGACTCACGACCGTGGCGCTCAGCTGGGGAGGTGGGCATGCGATGTTTTCCCGCTGGCGCATCCTTGATGTTTAGGGCTCGTTCTCAGCAACCTAGTCATTACCTTCGCCGGACCGCCACTCCACGTAGGAGTTTGCAAGAGGATTTATAGGATTTACAGGATGCAATCTTGTAAATCCTGTAATCCTGTCCAATTTCTCGCCACAAATCCACGCTCGTGGGTGTTCTTATTTTGAAAATCACTTCGGAGGTCCGCAAATGGCAAAGACTGTAATCACCACCTTCGCACTTCTCGTCTGTATTTTAGGCGCCAGTGTCGCCGCACAAAATCCCATGACCGGCACCTGGACAGCCTCGATTTCTTCCAAAGATGACTCCAAACTCCAACTGAATCTCGAGCGTCGCAACGATAAAGGTAAGCGTCACCAGTCTGGACAGGGTTTCGAGTTCTCGGATCTTCAGGGTCTAAGTCGCGAACAGGCGCAGAACGGCGGCCCCGTGAGTTTTAGCCTCGTGCGTGAAGCAGGGCGCGTCGACCTTGAAGGAAGTTTTCAGAACGGCAAAGGCTCAGGCACGTTCCGGTTTACACCGAATGCGGCTTTTGTCTCGGCGATGAGGAGCCGCGGTTTCGACTTTCAACCTGATTCAGACGGCGACTTCGAAGATCGTCTACTAACCGCCGCGACTTTGAACATCACCACCGCGCTCGCGGACGATCTGGTATCGGCTTTCGGAAAGCTCGACATCCACGATCTCTTCAAGGCAGCAATCTTCAAGATCGATTCACAGTTCGCGCGTGAGATGAAGGCCAGCGGTTTCAACAATCTCGGCATGGAAGAGCTGGTCAAAGCCAGGATCTTCAAGATCGACGCGAAATTGGTGCGAGAGGTTGCGCAGATGGGTTTCGCGAACGAGCCATTTGAAAGCCTGGTCAAGATGCAGATCTTCAAGGTCACGCCCGAGTTTATCGCAGAGCTTCGCAGCGAAGGTCTCAACGATCTGAAAGTGGAAGACATTGTGAAACTGCGCATCTTCAAGATCGACGTTGACTACATTCGGAAGGCGAAAGCTGAAGGCGAGCCTACAGACGTGGAGAGTCTCGTACAGCGAAAGATTGGCGTCGCGCGTAGAGTGAGGTAATCCACGGATTACACAGTTCGTTAAAATCTGTGTAATCTGTGGACCCATGCAGGTCTTCAAAAATTACATCAACGGGGAATGGCTCGACAGCGCATCCGGAAAGACATTCCCCAATATCAATCCAGCCAACACTGACGAAACAGTCGGTCTCTTTCAATCTTCAAATGCGGACGACGTAGACCAGGCCTGCAGAGCTGCCGCAAACGCGCGACAGGCCTGGGCCGATCTGCCTGCCACGAAACGCGGCGAATATCTCTTCAAAGCTGCCGAACTCCTCCAACACCGCCTCCAGCAACTCGGCGAGGAGATGACGCGAGAGGAAGGTAAGACCCTGCCTGAAGCGATCGGCGAGGTGAAGCGCGCAATCAATATCTTTCGTTATTTTGGCGGCGAAGGCTCTCGACAGTTTACGTACCAGGTTCCATCAGAACGTGAAAACGTTCTCTGCTATACGATCCGAAAACCACTTGGAACAGTGGCGCTGATCACGCCGTGGAACTTTCCGAGCGCGATTCCGGCATGGAAGATCGCGCCCGCGCTGATAGCGGCCAATACAGTGGTCATCAAGCCTGCATCCCTCGCTCCGCTCAGTTCGTACAGGTTGATCGAAGCCTTGCACGAAGCGGGCATTCCGCCGGGAGTTATCAACTACATCACTGGCAGCGGCGGCCTCGTCGGCGACGCGCTGACGAGCAATCCTGAAATCAAAGGCATCTCGTTTACCGGTTCCACTTCTGTCGGAACTGCGCTCTACAACAAGGTGTCAGAACGAAGAATTCGTGTGCAACTCGAAATGGGCGGAAAGAACCCGACCGTCGTTCTCAGCGATGCCGATCTCGACTATGCTGCCGACATTCTCGTAAACGGTGCTTTCTTTTCGACCGGCCAAAAGTGTACTGCGTGTAGTCGTGCGATCGTCGAACGATCAATCTACGAGCCGCTCGTGGAGAAACTGATTGCGAAGACGCGCAATTTGAAAATCGGCAATGGTCTCGAACCGGGTGTTCAGATTGGACCAGCAGTTGACGAAGCGCAATTGAAAACAGATCTCGAATACATGGACGTTGCGAAAAATGAAGGCGCCGAGTTGCTGTGTGGCGGAAAACGTTTGACTGGCGCGGGCTATGACAAAGGTTATTTTGTCGAGCCGACGATCTTCAGTGGCGTTAATTCTGAAATGAGAATTGCGCAGGAAGAAGTGTTTGGGCCAGTGCTGGCGTTGATGGTGGCCGAAGATTTTGACGATGCGATGCGGATCGCAAACGATGTGCGTTTTGGTTTATCGGCGTCGATCGTCTCGAAGGATCTTACGCGTGTGCACGAGTTTATCAACCGGATCGAAGCGGGGTTGATCACGGTGAATCTTCCGACGGCGGGTGTTGAGTATCAGTTGCCATTTGGCGGGACGAAGGAATCGAGTTTTGGGATGCGCGAGCAGGGGCCGCAGGCGTTGGATTTTTATTCGGAGTCGAGAACGGTCTATCTAAAATACACACAGGATTAACACGATGCACAAGATGAACAGGATGAGCCTGGTTTTACTTGTTGTACTTGCAATCAACTTACCTGCATTTGCGCAGGTACGTGAAGATAACGTGCGCGCGCAGCTCAACTTTCTCGCGAGTGATGCGTTGCAGGGTCGCGGTAGTGGAACGATCTATGAACGAATCGCGGCTGAGTACATGGGTGCACAGTTCCGAGAGTTCGGACTCGAACCCGGCGGCGATACCGACAGCGCGGGCGTGAAGAGTTTCGTGCAGCGCGTTGCGCTCGAGTCGGCGAAGTTTACGGAAACGCCGCTACTGACGGTCGTTGATGGAACGAATAGACATCATTGGGAGTTTGGTCGAGATTTCCTGGTTTCATTTCTGTCGTCACCTAAGATCTCCGGTGAGTTACAGGTGGTAGATCTGGAAGGGACGTTTAAGAAAGACGCCATCGTTGCCGTCAAGCTGCCCGCGGGGGCCAATCAACAGCAGCGACAGGAGGCAGTCAGGAAAGCGCGCACGTCTGACTCCGCCGCCGTCATACTGATCGAAACAGAAGCAAACCAAAAAACCCGTCAGGCCGGCAACGTAAAATTGCCAAATCTGCCGCCACGAGTCGGCGGGAACCCCGCATCACAGTTCGCCGTGATCTCGCTTCGTAAAGAGGCATTGGATACGCTCCTCGCAATGCCTTCGGGCGCGAAAGTACATTTTGAGGGCGCTACGGAAGCGGGCGACGCGAGTGCAACCTGGAACGCCATCGGTGTGTTGCGAGGTTCCAATCCAAACGAAGCGATTGTTTTGAGTGCTCACCTGGATCACATCGGCGTGAACGAATCGTTAACCGGCGACAAGATCTTCAACGGCGCTGACGACGACGCATCGGGTTGCGTCGCGGTGCTGGAACTCGCGCGTGCGCTCGCTGCAGGCAAACGGCCGCGCCGAACGATCTATTTTGTCGGTTTCGGAAGTGAAGAACGCGGCGGCTTTGGGTCGCGACACTTCATCGCTAATCCGCCGGTGCCGCTCGCGCAAATAGTCGCCGATGTTCATTTCGAAATGCTGGGGCGTCCGGATCCGAAAGTGCCGAGCGGTCTTTGGCTGACCGGTTACGAACGATCGAATCTCGGTGCGGAGCTTGTTAAGCAGGGAGCGTCGCTCGTCGCCGATCCACGTCCCGAACAGTCGTTCTTTCAGCGCTCGGACAATTATGCATTCGCGTTGCGTGGTGTCATCGCTCACACGGTTTCGAGTTTTGGTTTGCACACCGATTATCACCGGCCGAGCGACGACGTCAGCAAGATCGATTTCCCGTTCATGACGCGCTCGATTAACTCGCTCGTCAAGCCGATTCAATGGCTCGCGAATTCTAATTTCCGTCCGGCGTGGGTGGAGGGACAAGCGCCCACGCGTTGATCGAGACACGATGAAAGTTAAGTTCTTCAGTTCACAGGCTGAGTTTCGGAAGTGGCTTGAAAAGAACCACGACACCGCGACGGAATTGCTTGTCGGGTTCCATAAAAAGTCTTCCGGCAAGAAGAGCGTCACTTACCCGGAAGCTCTCGACGAAGCTTTGTGTTTCGGTTGGATTGACGGCGTTCGCAGAAGCATTGACGAAACCAGTTACACCACGCGCTTCACACCGCGAAAAACTAAGAGCAACTGGAGCCTCGTCAACGTGCGGCATGTCGAGCGTCTGAAAAAGGCGGGCATGATGCATCCTGCGGGCCTCGCCGCGTATGAAAAGCGCGACCCGGAACGCACGGGTGTTTATGCGTTTGAAAACGAACCTGCTACGCTCTCGCCTGCATACGAGAAGCAGTTCAGGCAAAATAAGAAAGCGTGGGAGTTCTTTCAGCAGCAACCGGCGTACTACAAAAAGCTCATGATCTTCAGGATCATGAGCGCCAAGCGAGAGGAAACACGCCTGCGGCGACTGGAACAAACGATCGAGGTTTCCGAAAAGGGCATCAGGATGGGCCTGATGAAGAAGAATGAGTAAAGCCGAAGCATTACCGGTTAAGAAGCAGGCGAGCCGGGCGCCTCTCCCGCCAGGGCCGAAAGGTACTTTGATTATGGGCGTGATGCGCGATTTCAATCGCGACACGCTCGGATTTATCACACGTCTTCGTGAGTATGGCGACGTTGTTCGCTCGCGATTCCTGTGGGTCCAGGCTTACTTTCTTTACAACCCAAACGATATCGAATCGCTTTTAACAACTAACGCGAAGAGTTATCGCAAAGCGCAATCGCTGAGATCTCCATTCTTTTATCGTCTCGTTGGAAACGGCCTCGTAACGAGTGAAGGCGAGTTCTGGCGGCGACAGCGACGGCTGGCCCAACCCGCTTTTCACCGGCAGCGCATCAGTTCGTATGGCGACGTGATGGTCCAGTATGCCGAGCGTGCAATCGACACCTGGAAAGACGGCGAACATCGCGACATCGCACGCGACATGACGCGACTCACGTTGGAGATAGTGGTCAAGACGCTTTTCAATTCCGACGTTTCAAACGACGCAGATCATATCGGGCGGATACTTTCGGGCCTCGTGAAACCGTTTGCATCGCAGGCGACGATCAAGTGGATCCTCGACAATCGTCTACCCACGCCGGGTCATCGTCGATACTTCAACGCCGTGAGCGAGATCGATCGCATAGTTTTTCGAATCATCGCCGAGCGACGCGCGAGTGGTTACGACGAGGGCGATCTGCTCTCGATGTTGCTCCAGGCGCAGGACGACGACGGCACGCAGATGACGGATCAGCAGCTTCGTGACGAGGTGATGACGTTGTTTCTCGCGGGCCATGAGACGACGGCGCTTGCGTTGTCGTGGAGCTGGTACCTGCTGGCTACGCATCCGGACGCCGAGAAAATGTTTCATGCAGAACTCGCTGAAGTGCTCGGCGGGCGGGCGCCGAATGTTTCGGATCTGCCGAAACTGAAGTACACGGAGATGATTGTAAAAGAAACGATGCGGCTGTATCCGCCGGCGTATGCGGTTGGCAGAGAAGCTATCGAAGACACAGAGATCGGCGGTTTCCGTGTGCCGAAGGGGACGCAGCTATTCGCGTTTCAATGGGTGACGCATCGCGATGCGCGTTACTTTGAGGAGCCGGATGCTTTCAAACCAGAGCGATGGGTCAATGGTGATGCGTCGCCAAAGTACGCCTACTTCCCTTTCGGCGGCGGCCCGCGGCAGTGTATCGGGAATTATTTCGCGATGATGGAGGTCGTGTTGTTAATGGCGACGATTGGACAGCGGTTCAGGTTCAAACTCGATCCGAATCATAAAGTAGAGGTGTTGCCAGTCCTTTCGCTTCGACCGCGCGATGGAATTAAGGTAATACTTGAGCCGCGGATAAACGCGGATTTACGCTGATTGTTATTGCATCGCGCGCAAAATTCG
>DASUPZ010000166.1:0-5510 GCA_036280855.1 Pyrinomonadaceae bacterium
AGGATCGCCGCACAGTTATTTACGAATACACGATCAAGAAAGACTTCTCACAACTGACGTTGAGTGTGGCCGACACGGGCGCTCGCACAGTTGCCGGATCGCGTGGGCGTTTGTGGATCGATCGCGAATTGGATCGCGTGCTTCGTTTCGAGCAGATCGCAACCGAAATTCCGGCGGATTTTCCGATCACCGCGGCCAGCACCCTGATCGACTACGACTGGGTTTCAATCAACGAACGAAAATATCTCCTGCCTACACATTCCGAGATCCTTTTGACAACCGTCAATCCGAAGTTTGTGCTTCAGAGCCGTAACGACGTTCGCTTCCGCGGGTACCAGAAGTTTGGAGCGGAGCTGAAGGTGCTCGATGAAATTGGCGAAGAAGACGATCCTCCCGCGAAGCCGATCAAACCGTGAACACGGATTTACGCGGATAAAAGCGCGGATCGTCTACAGAAGTAGACGACGTGTTTCCATCAGTCGACACATAGCCTTAGCAGATCACCGAATTCCGCTTCATTTTGCGCGGTACGGGCCTTGCACCAAGCCCACCCGGAATGAAGCCGAGAATTTTGATCGTTGACGATGATGTGGCGATCACGCAGCAACTCTACTGGACGCTGTGTGACGAATATGACGTGGTGACTGCAAACGACATGCAAACGGCGATTCGGCGCGCGACGTTTTATAAGCCCGATATCTCGCTACTCGATTTGCACATGCCGCCGGACAAAGATTCCCCCCAGAGTGGCCTTCGACTGCTGGAGTACATCAAAGGTCACATCTCGCAGTCGAAGGTCCTGATAATGAGTTCAAACAGCGAAGCGCCAACGCGCGATGCGTGTCTTGCTGCCGGCGCCGACGGCTTTTTCGCGAAGCCGTTCGAACTCGAAGATATGCTTGCGAGTATTTGTCGCCTGACCCCGGTTCATCGTCTGAAATTGTTGGCTCACTTTATTTGACATCCGGGCGCCACTCCCTTTGGCGTCCGTCAAGCACCGTAGGTGAAACCCTCTTCATCGGACGGTGTGCTCGAGGCCCCGCCGTCGTTTCCCAACGCGTACGGCGGGGTCATTATTTTTCTTGGTCGCAAGACTTCTGCTCGCCTCTCTGCCATAATCGCTCGCGTACACGCACATGAGCGAAGCAAGCGACAAAGTACGCGGGCTTTCCAACCTGCCGCTCTTCCCCTTGCCGGTGGTACTTTTCCCCGGCGTGCCTTTGCCGTTGCACATCTTCGAACCACGTTACCGGCAAATGCTCAGCGACATTCAGTTGTCGGACAATATGTTTGGCCTCGCCTATTTCGATCCGTCTGTATCGGAAAATGAAGTGCCGCCTGCTGGTCACGTCGGCTGTGTTGCTGAAGTCACCGAGACACAAACCTTTCCCGACGGCCGTTCAACTATTATGACGCTCGGAGTGATCAGGTATCGCATCGAGTCGTACGTGGAACGTGGCGATCCGTACCTGGTGGCCCAGGTCAGTTATTTCGAAGACGACGAGGAAGACGAGTCGAGGCTTACGGCGACGGCCAGAGAAGTGGCGGAGACGTTCACGCGCATCGCACAAGCCGTGCGCACGATCAACGACGAGCGTGCAACGCTGCCTGACATTACAGACACCGAGCCGCAGCGTCTGTCGTTTCTTGTTGCCGCCGCGATGGAGATCGAATCGGACGTGAAACAGGAACTGCTCGAACTCCGTTCGACGTCGGAACGTTTGGAGCGACTTCGCACGATGCTCAACATCGCAGTGAAGGGTTACGAAGAGCGCGCGCGTATTCATGAACTCGCGAAGAGCAACGGGCATGGCGGCAGAAGGATCGAGCTTGAATGAATATTCGGGTTTTGTTTTTTGGTGCTGCGCGTGATGCGGTCGATGCGAATGAACTCGAGCTTTCCCTCGATGCGCCGGCCACGGTTGCGAGTGCTTTTCGGAAGCTGGTCGAAAGTTTTCCCACCCTCGAACGTTTTGGACGTTCGCTCCTGTTTGCCGTAAACCAGGAATACGCCACGCGCGACACGTTGCTCAAAGAGAATGATGAGCTGGCGGTGTTTCCGCCTGTGAGTGGCGGCAACCACGACTTTTTCGAGTTGACCACGGAGACGATTGATGTCGGGGCGGTGGCGCGGCGTGTGGTGTTGCCGGAGTGTGGAGCAACTATTACGCTCGACGGCTATGCACGCGAATGGACTAAGGGCAAGCGAACGCTATATCTCGTTTACGAAGCTTATGAGCAGATGGCGTTGACGGAAATGCAGCGACTCGGCGTCGAAGCTCATAAACAATTTGAGATTGCGCACATCGGCATCGTGCATCGAACGGGCCGCGTGGACATCGGCGAGACCAGCGTCGTGATCGCCGTGAGTGCGCCACACCGTCACGCCGCCTTTCAGGCGTGCGAGTGGGCAATCAAAGAGCTCAAACGCACGGTTCCGATCTGGAAAAAAGAGATCTACGCGGACGGCGAGAGTTGGGTTGAAGCCGCGGATTTTCGCGGATGAACACAGATTGATCCGTGTTCATCCGCGTATATCTGTGGCCTATGTTGGGGTTTCTTCCGTTTCCTCGTCAGCAGCGGCTTCCACCAGTGACGCGCTCGTCACCTTGTCCCCGGCATCCGTCTTGATCAACCGCACACCCTGCGCGCTGCGGCCAGTCTTGCGGATATCAGCAGCCTCGAGCCTGATCAGCTTCCCTTGCTGCGTGATGATCATGATCTCCGCATCATCCTCCACCGGAAACACTGCGACGACCTTGCCCGTCTTGTCAGTCGTCTTCATGTTGATCACGCCTTTACCGCCACGCGATTGCAGTCGATAAGTGGTGATCGGCGTCTGCTTGCCATAACCCTGCTCAGACACTGAAAGCATGCGTTCCTTGTCTTCCGCCGACACAGGGCAAACCGAGACAACGTAATCATCCGGGCGCAAGTCGATGCCACGCACGCCACGCGTTGCGCGACCCATCGGACGTACGTTCTTCTCGTCAAAGCGAATCGCAAGCCCGTTGTGAGTGGCGATGAAGATGCGTTTGGTGCCGTCAGTCAACACGACGTCGAGCAAACAATCGCCCTCATCGACGTTGATCGCGATGATGCCGTTGGTGCGAATGTTCTGGAAGTCGGCGAGCGACGTTTTCTTGATCACACCTTTGCGCGTGACCATCACCACGTAGCGGCCTTCGGCAAACTCACGCACCGGAACAACACCGGCGAGTCGTCGATCCGAAGGTATGTTGATGAGGTTCACGACAGCCTTGCCACGCGCCGAGGCGGCGGCATCAGGCACTTCGTGGACCTTTATCTTGTAGACCATGCCGTCGTCCGTGAAGATCATCAGGTAGGCATGTGTCGAGGCGATGAAAAGATGTTCGACGAAGTCGCCGTTCTTCGCAGCGGCGCCGAAACGTCCCTTCCCGCCGCGGCCCTGGCGCGAGTAAGTAGTGATTGGCGTGCGCTTGATGTAACCACTGTTAGTGACTGTGATCGCCACGTCTTCGTCGGCGATGAGATCTTCGATCGAAAGCTCGACACCTTCGTCTACGATCTCCGTCCGGCGGCCGTCGCCAAAATCTTTCTTGACCTCCTCGAGCTCTTTCGCAATCACGCGACGCAACGATCGCTCGTTGCCGAGGATCTCTTCGAGCTCGGCGATGTGCTTGATAACGCCTTCATACTCGTCGACGATCTTCTGTCGTTCGAGTGCAGAGATTCGCCGCAGTTGCAGGTCGAGAATGGCCTGTGCCTGAATCTCTGAAAACGCGAGACTTTCCATCGCCTTCTGCATCTTCGCGAGGTAAGTCTTGAGTTGAACGTCGGTTGGAACGCCTTTCCACGTCTTCACTTCGCTCGTGGTTTTTAACTGGCCCATCAACCACTGCCGCGCTTCGTCAACTGAACGCGAATTGCGAATGAGCGTGACGATGTAGTCGAGCGCGTCGATGGCTTTGGTGAGCCCTTCGAGAATGTGTGCGCGGGCTCGTGCTTTGCGGAGCTCATACTCCGTTCGCTTACGCACCACTTCACGCCGGAACTCGATAAACGCCTCGAGCATCTGTTTCAGATTCAGAACACGAGGCTGACCATTGACGATGGCGAGATTGATAACGCCAAACGACGACTGCATCGGCGTCAGCTTGTAGAGCTTGTTAAGCACGACTTGCGGCACGGCGTCGCGTTTCAGCTCGACTACGATGCGCATGCCCGTACGGTCTGACTCGTCACGCAGATCGGAGATGCCCTCGATCTTCTTCTCGTTAGTCAGTTCGGCAATGCGCTCCAGCAAGCGAGCTTTGTTTACCTGGAAAGGAATTTCGGTAATGACGATCGCGTCGCGCTCCTGTGAGCCACGTCCGATGCGATCGATGCCGGCACGCGCGCGCAACTGCAAAACACCGCGCCCTTCTTCATACGACTTTCTGATTTCCTCGCGACCGTAGATGAATCCGCCGGTTGGAAAATCCGGGCCAGTCACGATCTTCGTGAGATCCTTGATCGTGCTCTCCGGTTTGTTCAGCAACGCCAGAGTCGCATCGACGATCTCCGTAAGATTGTGTGGAGGGATCTTTGTAGCCATGCCGACGGCGATACCGTCAGAACCATTGATCAGCAGGTTCGGAACGCGTGCCGGTAGAACTGTCGGCTCACTGAGCGACTCGTCGTAGTTTGGCTGAAACGGAACTGTCTCTTTCTCGATGTCGGCGAGCACTTCGTTCGCGAGTCGCGCCATGCGGATTTCGGTGTAACGCATCGCGGCGGCTGCATCGCCGTCGACGGAGCCAAAATTGCCCTGCCCATCGATCAACGGATAGCGCATGGAGAAGTCCTGCGCGAGTCGGACGATCGTATCGTACACAGGCATGTCGCCATGCGGGTGATACTTACCGATGACGTCGCCGACGATGCGCGCGCTCTTCTTGTAAGCCTTGTTGTAGGTGTTGCCGAGCTCGTGCATGGCCCACAACACGCGACGGTGCACGGGTTTCAGACCATCGCGAATATCAGGCAACGCGCGCCCGATGATCACGGACATCGCGTAATCGAGATACGAACGCCGCATCTCGTCTTCAATGTTTATGTGGTTGCGTTCCGAAGTGGTTTCCATCTACTAGCCTTTCCAGTACAATCCGCCACGCAGTCTGGCCCTGAGTGAAGATACCGAGCTTGAGTTTGGCGCTTTTCCGGGGAAAGAAAACGGTCGAAAATTCATAGAGAAACGAGTGGTTATTTTAGCCTTTTTCACCTCTGATTGGCAATCGGGAAATAGGCGAAAACTCTAATAAAATCAATAGCTTCGTGTTAGCACTCCCGACGTTTTACGGGACTTCTCAAACCCCGTCGGCTCCCATGAGTGAAGAGCGAAATTGGAAACGAATTCGTGAGCGTTTGGCCCTGCATTTACCGGTGCGGGTTCAGGGACGAGAAACGCCGGATTTTGAGTGGACGGAGATGACGAGGCTCGCGAATGTGACGCCTTTCGGGGCCGGTTTCACTCTCACGCGTCCGAC
>DASUPZ010000167.1:0-4638 GCA_036280855.1 Pyrinomonadaceae bacterium
GCTGCATCAACTCCGTCACGCGTTCCTTTTGATCGAAGACTGGCGCCGGTGGCGTGATTCGAATGTTAGGCGCGACCGGCCTCTCGCTCTTCGCTCCGACGGAAACCGCCGTCGGATTCAGCATCGCGAGGGACGCAAAAAGAGCAAGCAGCGCAAACGCTAAACGCGCGGAATTAGATCTCGACATTGCTTTACCTCGGAAATTTTAATAGGTCATATAGGACCTATATGACCTATTGTTTTTCTGACCTATCAGATTGGGCTCTACGGCTCCGGTGATGGCACCGGCGGTGGCCTGCGGCGAGCCGGCCTTGGTGGAGACAAAATCTTCTTCTCGCCATCCTTCGTGATCAGCACTCGCATTCCATCGCGCGTCGTGATCAACTGCGTCCCGTCAGGCAACGTTCGAATCACCGTGCCTCCGGGTAACCGCTTCACTTGTATTCGCGGCTGCTGAAACTCAGGCGGCACCGGCGCTTCCGGATCTACAGGCACATTCGGATCGTGTGCATCTGCTTCAGCCTCAGCTTTCGTTTCAGCTTTTGGCGTTGGCTCTTTTCGTGGCTCTTCGTTGCGCTGAGGCTTGGTCTGTTGCGTTGGAGACGGATCCGGTTCAGTTTTCTCGGGTGACGGACTGACCTGCGGAATCGACGGCGTGTGGACCACCGGATTTTGGGGAGACGGCGCTACAGTGTTCACTTGCGCAACGGGCTCATCACCGCGACTTTGCAACATGTAGAAACCAAGCGCGCCACACGCAACGATCAACAGCACCGCCGCCGAGATCGCCACCGGCACAACTCTTCCACGCGAACTCGGCCGGACCACCGTCGTCTCACCCGCAGGAACCGTTTGCTGCCGCACCGCTGTGTGAGTCGGAATAGGGACTGTCGGCGCAGGCTGTGGAAACAGCATCGTCTGCGCTTCACCACGATCGACGACGGTCGAAGCCTGCTCGCTATCCTTCAGTGCCCTGCGCATCTCAAGCGCATTCGCGTAACGCTGTTCGCGGTTCTGGGCCATCGCTTTCGCAAGCACCTGGTCCACCTCGCGCGCAACCGCGAAATTCGCTGCGCTCGCAGGCACGAGCGGATCGGGTTGCCCATTGACGAGTGCCGCCGCTCGAGTCAACGCATCGGGCGGTTTCACACCTGTCATCAAGTGGTAGATCGTGGCGGCAAGGGAATAAAGATCGCTACGCGAGTCGGTGCCTAATCCCTGGATCTGTTCGAGCGGCGCGTAATTCGGCGTGTAACCGAAGATGCTCGCAGACGTTGTGATACGCGAGATCTCGCCTGCCTGTCCTTTTGCCAGACCGAAATCGAGCAGGATGATCTGTCCACGTGACGTGAGCTTCAGATTCTGCGGCTTGATGTCGCGATGGATGATCTGCGGATCCTGCGTGTGAAGATAGTCGAGTGCATCGAGCAACTGATCCGCCCAGGTCAGGACCTGATCAACCGGAAACGGACCTCGCTTGCGGTTCATCATCTCGAAGAGATCGTCGCCGGGGATAAACTGCATCACGAGAAACTGGCCGTCGGCTTCAGAAAAATGGTCGCTGACGCGCGGCAGGGCCGGATGATGCAGGCGTGCAAGCAGTCGCGCCTCACGCTCGAATTGCTTGCGCAGGCGTTCATCGGAAAAGAGGGTTTCTTTCAGGGCAACTGTAGTATCGAGGCGCTGATCGATGGCTTCATAGACGGCGCCCATCCCGCCTTGTCCAAGCTGGCGAACGATGCGATAGCGGCCCTGTAAGATTGTGTCTGGCGTAAGCATCAGTGCGCGATTATACACGCAGTACGGATACGGGCGCCTCTTTGGAGTGCGGCGGCCTGGCGCCGCTTTTGTATCGATCACGTGTGATCGGTGACAAAGCGGCGACAAGTCGCCGCACTCCAGGGAGGCGTCCGCTTCCGAAATGCGTGATAAGGCGTGCGTCACTACCACACTACTCACCTCTACTGTATGCTACCCGCGTGAGCAAAGCGCGCAGCCCCGATGTGATCGATGTAGGACCACGCAAGCGACGTCTGAAATGGTGGCTGCTGCTGGGCGCTGGTCTGGTCCTGCTAATCTCCTTCTCCCGCATCATCTCGATCTATATCTCGGCGCTCTGGTTTGAGTCGCTTGGCTACTCATCCGTCTACTGGTACGTCTTCAAAGTTAAACTCGCGTTATTCGCGGGCTCGGCAATACTGACTGCACTTCTACTCGCCGCGACGTTCTGGCTGTTTCAAAAGCTATTCGGCGCTAACACTTTCGAAAGCCGCACCATAGTTCTCAACAATCAACCATTTCAGTTTTCACCAGCGAAGATTATCAGACCACTCGGATGGATAATCGCCGCCATCTTCGGCCTGATCTACGGATTCACTCTAAAAGACCACTGGCGGCAATTCGCGCTTTACTGGAACCAGCCGGCTACAGCCACTCACGATCCCATATTCGGCAAACCCTTGGGCTTCTATCTCTTCTCGCTTCCGTTGTACGACGTGATTAGTTCGTGGCTGCTTGGCGTGTCGTTCATCATACTCTGTGCGGCGCTCGCTTATTCCCTGCTCGGCTTGCCGCAAACTGTGCTCAAATCGAGCGTTCGCTGGTCGTCGGGCGCCGCGTTTCGCGGTCTTTGTTGTGCGCTCGCGCTTTTTCTGCTCGTGCTCAGTTGGCGCACGTATCTCTCGCGTTTCCCTTTCCTGTGGGAAGACCATCCGATCTTTTCCGGAGTGACGTACACGGGAGCCAACTACACGCTTCCGGCGCTGCTTTTCGTCTGTATCGCACTAATCATCGGCTCGCTGGTCCTGCTGGTAAACGCTTTCGGCGTGCGACGATTCAGTCTGCTAATCATCGCGCTCGCACTGCCGACGGCAACTTACATTGTCGGCGTCGTCATGGTGCCGTCGTACATCCAGAGTTTTATCGTCAAGCCAAACGAGATCGATCGTGAGTCGGCGTACATCCAGCACAATATCGAATGGACGAGACGAGGTTTCGGCCTCGAACAGATCGAGTTGCGTGAGTTTGAAGCTGAAACATCCACCGCCGCTCTCGACCTCGCAAACAATCGCGAAAGCATTGAAAACATTCGTCTCTGGGACTGGCGCGCGTTACAGGACACGCTGCGGCAGATTCAAGCCATTCGCATTTACTACGATTTTCCCGACGTCGACGTCGATCGATACACGACCGGCGGTCGCACACGCCAGATGATGATCGCGCCGCGCGAGATCAACGACTCAAAACTCCCTGCTCAATCACGCAACTGGATTAACGAGCGACTGATCTACACGCACGGATACGGCGTGACGATGAACAGCGCCAACGGGTTCACTCCCGAAGGACTGCCGCAGTTCGTGCTCTCGAACATGCCCGTGCAATCTGCTGCGCCCGAGATCAAAGTCACGCGTCCGGAGATCTACTTTGGCGAACTCACCAATCGCTACGTCTATGTAAAAACGCAGCAGCAGGAATTCGATTATCCGCAGGGCGATACAAACACCACCACGACGTACCAAGGGACAGGCGGCATCAAAATCGGCAATCGATTCCGGCGCATGTTGCTTGCCTGGGGAGTCGGAGATCTTTCCAAGCTGCCGTTTTCAAACGCGATCACGAGCGAAAGCCGTGTACTGATTCATCGAAACATTCGCGACATCGTCAACGGCGTTGCGCCTTTTTTGACTTACGACAAAGACCCGTACATCGTCGTCGATAACGAAGGCCGCCTGTTCTGGATCATGGACGCCTTCACACAGTCGGCTTACTTCCCTTATTCGAGTCATCACAACGTTACCGGCAGCTCGCTCAATTACATTCGCAACAGCGTCAAAGTCGTGATCGACGCTTACAACGGCTCCGCCCGCTTCTACGTTTTTGACACTCAGGATCCGATTATCGCCGCGTATCGTCGCATCTTTCCGAATCTCTTTCAGGACGCGAATCAAATGCCCGCAGACCTGCGCGCGCACGTTCGTTATCCCGAAACCCTCGTCCGCGCCCAGGGCGAAGTCTACAGCCTGTATCACACGCAGAATCCGAGGATCTTCTTCCAGCGCGAAGACGTTTGGAACGTCGCACAAACGGTGACGGTCGATAAGGATGGCAAGAGACAGAGCGCAGCGATCGATCCTTACTTCGTGCAGATGCGTTTGCCGGGCGAGGACGAGGCAAATGAGTTTGTGCTGATACTTCCTTTCACGCCGGCGAACAGAAACAACATGATCGGCTGGATGGCGGGACGCAGCGACGGCGACAACTACGGCAAGCTGATGGTCTATCACTTCCCGGAGTCGCGCGTGATTGATGGTCCGGTGCAAATCGAGTCGCGCATCGATCAAAACGCGCAACTCGCCGGGCAATTTACGTTGTGGAACCAACAGGGCTCGCGCGTTATACGCGGGCACTTGCTGGTAATTCCCATCGGGCGTTCCGTGCTGTTTGTCGAGCCGATCTATCTGCAGGCAGAGCGAAGTCCGATGCCTGAACTACGGATCGTCGTGCTTGCGACTCAGGAGAAACTCGCTTACGGGCAAACGTTTGCCGAAGCGATGACCAACCTTTTCGGTGAAGCCGCCACAGCACCGGCCACAACTCCGCCCGCGCAACCGGGGGCTGGTCCAACGCAGCCCACACCGG